>NZ_JACGUZ010000048.1:0-1130 GCF_014076955.1 Colwellia sp. Bg11-12 | reverse complement strand
TTTGAACAATTGGTTGAGCGCTTAAATGTGCCCAGAAGCACAGCACATACGCCTTTATTCCAAGTGATGTTAACCACAAATACCGATTACGGGATAGAGAATCAAAGTCAGCAGTTCAGCCTGCCAGATGTTGCCATGACGCCTATGCATGCCGATACACAAACATCCAAGTTTGATTTGGAAATAAATTTACAGCTAACGCCAGCCGGCATTAATATTAATTGTATATATGACACAGCCTTGTTTAGCCATCAACATATCGCTGGTTTTAGCGAACACTTAAGTCATTTACTCACAGGTTTAGCAAAGGTTGATAGTGCGGCTAACACACTAGTTAGCAACTTGCCCATGCTGTCGCAAACCGAAACCGAATATTTGTTACATCAGTTAAACGACATGATCAAAACTGATGCGGTTGATACTTGCCTGCATCAGGCATTTGAAGCTCAAGTAATGGCAAAGCCCGAAGCAATTGCCTTGGTCTGTGGTCAGCAGCAACTCACCTATAAGGAATTAAACAATCAAGCTAACCAACTGGCTAACTACTTAAGCAAGCAGCACCAGATCACAGCAGGAAACCAGATTGGCCTGTGTGTAGAGCGCTCATTAGACATGGTCATTGGCTTGCTCGCCATCCAAAAAGCAGGCTGTGCATATGTGGCAATCGACACTAACGCTCCCGCTTCACGTATTAACTACATGATAAGTAATGCTCACTTGAAGCTTGTCCTGACCCGGAAAAAACAGGCCACAAAGTTTTTGCCTCATCACGATCTTAAATTGGTTGTACTGGATGACAGCGACAAGATTGATTTATTAATGACTCACTCAGCTGAGGATTTAAAAATAACAAAGCTAAACACCGCCTCACTGGCTTATATTAATTACACCTCTGGATCCACAGGCCAACCAAAAGGCGTACAAGTCACTAACCAAAATGTCTCTAACCTTGCTTACGCCATGCAAGAGATTCTTGCTGAGAGAGGATTAGTCGGCAATTTTAAGTGGGCTTGGAATGCACCGTTAGTCTTTGATGCCTCGGTACAAGCGCTCACCCAACTTGCCTTTGGCGTCGAGTTGCATCTATTGACCGAAGAAATGCGCACAGACCCAGGTGCACTAGCCAGTTA
>NZ_JACGUZ010000047.1:0-1967 GCF_014076955.1 Colwellia sp. Bg11-12 | reverse complement strand
GTTTTTTCCTATGTTTGCTGTATTTTGTTTGACTGTTCTTAGTATGCTTTTAAATGTATTCTTTGCAATTAAAGAATGCCTAAGCGAGCGACAGTCTAAAAAGTAAACATAACAAGCCATTCAAGCAGGACAAATAACAGTTGGCTATTTGCTCCTTCGTCGCTTATTTTAGCCAACAATTATTTACCTCTTAATGGGGCGTTATGTGTTCCTGTAGTTGAGAGTCATGGAAGAAAAATACATACCAAACAAAGTACCTTTGTATGATCGAATAAAGAACATAGTTTTATCTGTTGCCATGGCAATATTTGGAACAATGGGGTTAATAGAAAATGACCTTGCGGTTTCAGTTTGTCGCCGCTGCGAAGAGATATACCATTTTAGTGGTATATCAGCCGTTATAATGTATATTGCATTAATGATAATGTGTGTGTCATTTGTGTCTGAAGTTATTGACCATTATGATAAAAGAAATAATGAACATGTATATCATCGAATATCAAACTGGACTTTATTACCAAGTCTTGGTTTGTTTATTTTAGCATTTTACGTACAGTTTTCAAACACATAACAAGCTGTTCAACAAGGACAAAAAACAGTTGGCTTTTGCTCCTTCGTCGCTTATTTTAGCCAACAATTTTTTGCCTGTTAACAGGGCGTTATGTACCGCCTTCTTTTAAGGGTAAATTCTTTTTATAAGTTTGGTGGTTTTAAGTTGGTTTAGTATTTTTGGCCTTGAGTTTTCGCTTTGTAGTTTTGTTAATATCGCTATAAAACGAGTGGTTTCGTAAAGCTAAATTTGTGTCACGCTTTTTACGTTTATTTGGTGGCTCAAGATTCACAGTTTGGTTTATGTTAGGCGGTGGGTGTGTTTTGTTTCTTCCGTTTATCTGTTTGATTTTAGAATTTTTTGTTAGTATAAAGTTCATAATAACCAATTACATAACAAGCTATTCAAACGGACGCTAAACAGTTGGCTAGCTTCGTTCCTCGCAATTTTAGCCAACAATTTTTCGCCGCTTAATAGGGCGTTATATGCACAAGGAGTGTCAAGCATTGAACATTAAACTACTTTCTCTTTCGTTGATCGTTTTATTATCAGCATGTGGTTCAAATCAACCACCACCGTATCAACAAGATCGAGCACCTGAAGATAGAGATCAATATAGTGGTGCAGAGGGATTAACTCAGCAGCAAAAAGATCAAACTTATCTTATGAACAAAGAGTTATCTGATAAATGTACAACAGCTAAAATAGATTTGGCTATTGCTGAAACAGATAAGAACTCTAGTGAAATTAAAAAGCAAAATGCACTAATTAGCAGTACGTGCATATAACAAGCAACTCAAGACGGACACAAACAGTTGGCTGTGCTCGTACCTCGCAAATTATAGCCAACTATTTTTAGCCGCTTAGTAGGGCGTTAGCTACACAAGGTTGTGGATATTATATGAGAGTTCGGGTTTTACTAGCGTTACTTATTCCTTTGCAGGGTTGCACTATTGTTGGTGCTGCTTTAGATGAGCAACTTGGTATTGAGAATAAAGAGAATCAGAGAGACGGTACTTTGGCAGAATTAGGAACCCAAGCTGATATTGATCTAGTTAGGCACATTGTTACTGGAGAACCCCTTCCAGTTAAAAAGAAGCCAAAGGGTTGTAGTGATTTAAAAGGTTCAAGAAAAACTGAATGCATAAATACAGTCAAACTATTAAATAAGAGCATAGATAAGCACACTAAGCAGTAGTGTAGCTAACAAGAAATTCAAACGGAAAAAATACAGTTGGCTGTTTTCACTCCGTTCAACATTTTAGCCAACTAAATTTTTCCGCTTAATTTAAGCGTTAGGTGGCACCACTTTTCTGTTTTAATAGTTAACCATCTTATGCATTTATATTATTGGTTTGGTGGTAATTCTGTTTCGTGGGTTTTCGCTAAACGATTTGTAAATGTCGCGAATCATTGT
>NZ_JACGUZ010000046.1:0-55541 GCF_014076955.1 Colwellia sp. Bg11-12 | reverse complement strand
GCATGCCTGCCTCCATAAAAACGGCCCCTGCACTGATAAAGTTAAAGTTTCTAAAATATTCAACGTTATCAAGTGGGCTGTAAATAAAAACCTCATCCAATTTGAGGTCTTTTGCAATAGCGAGTAATCCTTTGACAACCTCTCGGTCGATGTTTCTTTTTCTAAAAGACATTAATACTGCTATACGGGATATTTCTCCGGTAGACAAGATCCGGCCCGTTGCAACGGGCTCTTGGGTAATATCATCACAAACTAAGACATGAAATGCATATTGATCTTTACGGTCAAACTCAATTTTACGTGGAATACGCCATTCACAAATGAAAACTTTTTCACGAACATCCCTTAACAATGATGCTGCTTGTTCCCAATTCACTCTACTGACACTAAACGACATTATAGCTATTCCACTTGTTCTTATTCTACATACCAAAGCCCCATATTAAGAACATTAGTCAATAATTTTTCATTTTTCAAATTTATAATTAAACTTTTTACTTTTTCTGTGGTCAAAGTTTCCTGCTTTGTTAAGCAAGTCGCTAATGCAATTGTTTCTTTATCAATTAAGAAGCTTTCGCCATTAATATATAAGTAGCTTTTTTCTGGTGATTCATCTCCTTGGCGAATAGGAATAATTAAGCTTTTTATACCTGAAACGGGTACTAAGGTATTTTCAGCTTCAGCCAGAATATCGCTAAGCTGTTCGCTATCGATAGGGGATACTGGCATTAATATTTCTAAGGCGTGGTGATTCTGGGTAAGATATTTCCCGATAAAAGGCGTAAATAAATTATCGTCGTCTAGTTGTGCTTGCATGAAAACCTTTAATTTTTCAATATCAGTTTGTTCAAGCTGTTCAGGTTGATGGGTTAATGAACGTTCTTTATCAGGAAAACGTGCTTCACCGAGGTTCTCATCGATTAATTTATCAGCAAAGGCTGACCAGAGTTCCTGATTATTGGGTGCCTGAAAGCCAATAGAAAAGTTCATTGAGTTCTCTATTGATACGCCGTTGTGTGGATGATTAGGGGGAATATAAAGTAAATCTCCAGCTTCCGTCACTTCGTCTATCACAGGCGTAAACGTTGAAACCTGTTTTAAATCAGGGTGTGGTATTAACAGCTGAAGTGAACTATCAGGTGCACCAACTTGCCAACGGCGCTTTCCTTCACCTTGAACAATAAAGACATCGTATTGGTCTAAATGAGCGCCGACACCCCCGTTGGGTGTTGAAAAACTCACCATCACATCGTCAATACGCCATTGAGGTAAAAAATCAACCGCAGCTAACAGTGATTGAGTATCTCGAG
Organism: Colwellia sp. Bg11-12; assembly: GCF_014076955.1. Lineage (NCBI taxonomy): Bacteria > Pseudomonadati > Pseudomonadota > Gammaproteobacteria > Alteromonadales > Colwelliaceae > Colwellia > Colwellia sp. Bg11-12. The sequence goes on along the minus strand of NZ_JACGUZ010000046.1, from coordinate 54,231 downwards.
ACCAATTGTTTACCGCCTGAACCAGTAGGGTCCAATTTTCTTCGCCAAATTTATCGAATGATTTAAAAGGGCCATGTTCTACTTGCCACTCGTTATTATTACAGGCAATAATTCGTGATTCTATTTCGCTTTCCATCGCTAAACCCGCAAGCTCATTAGCATCGATAGGATCGGTAAAATCTTTAAATGCGCCTTTTATTAATAAAGGTTTTTTTTGCCAATAGTCTTTTAAAAATTGCTCAGGCGTTAGGTCGCCCCAATGAATCTTTTGCATGATGTTGTTACTCTCTTTATTAATACCGTTCATCGACGTGCATGGATACACTAATGTCTTGAAAGCCAGGATGTCTGAGAAAGGCCTGAACATATACGTTCAATGGTATCGACGCACATGGATGTGCTAATTTCTCAAAGGCATGGACGCCTAGGAGCGACCATTCCACCACGTTATACCGTTCATCCTGAACATATACGTTCAATGGCATCCATGCCACCACGTTATACCGTTCATCCTGAACATAAAAAGGAACCGCGAGGTTCCTTTTTATTAGCATAAGTCTACATAAAATTAATCTAATTCGTTAATAAATTCTACTGCACGGCCAATATAGCTCGCGGGTGTCATTTCACATAACTGTGCTTTAGCGGCATCAGGTAGTTCAAGCGTCATAATGAAAGCACGCATTGAGTCGCCATTGACACGCTTACCACGTGTTAACTCTTTTAATTTTTCGTATGGCTTTTCAATACCGTAACGGCGCATCACCGTTTGGACAGGCTCAGCTAAAACTTCCCAGTTACTGTCTAACTCAGCGGCAAGGTTCGCTTCGTTTACTTGTAGCTTACTTATGCCTTTTAACGTTGCGCCGTAAGCTATCATCGCATGAGCAAAACCAACGCCTAAATTACGTAAAACGGTAGAATCTGTTAAATCACGTTGCCAGCGAGAAATAGGTAATTTCTGTGCTAGATGAGTAAATAATGCGTTAGCAATACCTAAGTTACCTTCAGAGTTTTCAAAATCAATAGGGTTAACTTTATGTGGCATTGTTGAAGAGCCAATTTCACCGGCAATTGTTTTTTGCTTAAAGTGACCCATTGCAATGTAACCCCAAATATCACGATCAAAATCGATTAATATGGTGTTAAAACGTGCAATTGCGTCGAATAACTCAGCAATATAATCATGCGGCTCAATTTGAGTGGTAAAGGGGTTAAATGATAAACCTAATGAAGTAACAAATTCATTAGCAAATTCATGCCAATTAACTTCAGGGTAAGCGGATAAATGCGCATTGTAGTTACCCACTGCACCGTTAATCTTACCTAATAATTCAACATCAGCAATTTGGGCACGTTGACGTTTAAGACGAATATAAACGTTGGCCATTTCTTTACCCAAGGTACTAGGCGAAGCAGGTTGACCATGGGTACGACACATCATTGGAATGGTTTTGTATTCAATCGCTAATGCTTTAATCGCTGCTAATATTTTATCCATTTCTGGTAATAAAACGTCAGTACGACAGTCATTGAGCATTAAACCGTGTGAAAGGTTGTTAATATCTTCTGAGGTACAAGCAAAGTGAATAAATTCAGTCACCGCGTTTAATTCAGCATTATCAGCAATTTTTTCTTTTAAAAAGTACTCAACCGCTTTTACATCATGATTAGTGGTTGCTTCAATATCTTTAATACGCTGAGCATCTTCTTCATTAAAGCGGTCAACAATCGCATTCAATGTTGCTGTGGCATCTGAGCTAAAAGCAGGAACCTCTGCAATTTCTGCGGTGGCTGCAAGTTTTTGTAACCAACGTACTTCAACGGTAACACGGTATTTTATTAAACCAAATTCACTGAATATAGGGCGTAATGACTTAACTTTGCTGCCATAACGACCATCTACTGGAGATATTGCACTTAATGCTGAAAGTTCCATAGGGTTTTCCTAATGTTTAAAGTAAGGTTAAAAACTAATTTGAATTTGTTTAACAAGTTTTGAGTAATTGCTCTGCACACTCAACTATTTTTGAACGTGAAAATATGATACTGCGGCGTTGTCCGCCAACTTGTCGCCATAATACACTCGAACGAATACCCGCTAATAAAAGCGCACGTATTTTATGTTGATTGACGGTTTGTTTTAATATCGTAGGATCGCCTGCTACTTGTATTGGCGTTCCAAGTGGACTGATTAAATCGCTATAAATCGAGGCTAAGCTTGAAACAAGTGTTTCACTGATAATATCGTAATGCGCTAATTGTCGTTGGCTTTGGGTAATACGTTCACCAAGTGCGTTCATCTTATCTTTATGTTTACTTAAACGGCGCTCTAAACCCAGTAAGCTCACCACATAACGGGTGATCTCAGGGTCTTTGTTTGTTGACTTATTACCTAAATGGTTGACTAACGTGGTTAACCCTGTTTTTAAATGGCTAATTTCACCACCATAAACTTCCATGGTATTTTCTGGAGAGGTGATCATTACGCTATTAAGTAACAAAGCGAGTTCGTCTTCGTCTATTTGCCCACTGCGTGATATTTTTTGTACCCAATAAGCCACTTGGCAAACGGCGGCAAGTGTTAAGGTTTGTTCATTTATGCTGTTCATAACTATTTAGTGCTCAACTATTTTATAACGTTCACTTAACGAATAAGTGTGTTGATGATACCACCACCAAGACAAATATTATCTTGGTAAAAAACCACGGATTGGCCAGGCGTCACTGAACTTTGGGGTTCATCAAACATCACTAGATATTCGCCATCGCTCATCGGCGAAAGATGGCAGGGCACATCATCTTGGCGATAGCGTGTTTTAACCGTGCATTTTACTGGCGCATCAAGAGGTTTACGATTAACTAAATGTAACTGATTACCGATTAAACCCTTAGAAAATAAACGAGGGTGGTTATGACCTTGACCGACAATTAACACATTGCGCAGTAAGTCTTTTTCAACCACATACCAAGGCTCTTCACCCGCATTCGCTAAACCGCCAATGCGCAGACCTTTGCGTTGACCCAGTGTGTGATACATTAATCCGTCGTGCTCGCCAATAACGTCACCTTCGGCGGATTCAATTTTTCCTGGCTGTGCGGGTAAATATTGTCCTAGAAAATCTTTAAATTTTCGTTCGCCAATAAAACAAATACCGGTACTGTCTTTTTTATTATGGGTAATTAAATCAGCTTGTTCAGCAATTGCACGTACCGCTGGCTTTTCAATATTGCCAACGGGAAATAAAGTACGTCCGACTTGTTCGTCGCTTAGCGTGTATAAAAAATAACTTTGATCTTTATTACTGTCTAAACCGCGTAACATCGCCCATTGCCCATCAATAAATTCACGTTGAACGTAATGACCTGTCGCAATATAGTCAGCGTCTAAGTCTTCACAAGCAAACTCTAAAAAGGCTTTAAACTTGATTTCTTTGTTACACATAATATCGGGGTTAGGGGTACGGCCCGCTTTATATTCGGCCAAGAAATATTCGAAGACATTGTTCCAATATTCGGTAGCGAAATTGATGGTGTGTAGTTTTATACCGAGCTTGTCGCAAACAAGTTGCGCATCTTCTAAGTCTTGTGCAGCAGCACAGTATTCATCGGTATCGTCTTCTTCCCAGTTTTTCATGAACAGGCCTTCAACTTGATAACCTTGTTCAATCAATAAGTGTGCAGAAACAGAGGAGTCAACACCGCCAGACATTCCAACAATAACTTTTGTGTCGCATGGTGCTTTGGTTTTAGGCGCAGAGTTTTGGCTTTCAGCGCTCGATGATACTTGTGATGACATTAAAACTACAAATCTAAGGAAAAAGGCGAAAAATTATAGCATGCCAAGATTTAGCGGCATAGATTAAAGATTGGATTTTAATGAAGATAATGATATTTTTTTTCCACTTTTCAAAATGGATAAGTAATCTTCAATGCATTCTAAAACCAGTGTACTGCGTAATTGTGATGATTTTTCTCTTATTTCTTCAAAGGTTAACCAATGAGTGTCAATAATTTCATTATCTTGCGGGGAACTTTGCAGAAATTCATTAAGTTCGATAACAAAACAAAAACGCAGATAGTAAAGATTAATTTCTGCTCGGTGAAAGTAATAAATACCAGAAACGTAATTAGGTGTTAATGTTAATCCTGTTTCTTCGAGTACTTCTCGTTCAATAGCACTGATCAGGTTTTCATTAGCTTCTAGATGCCCAGCAGGCTGGTTAAAGACATTTTTACCGTTTTCAATTTCCTCAACAAGTAAGAATTTATTTTGATGAACAATAATAGCAGCGACTGTGGCGTTGGGTTTAAATTGACTTTCACCATGCGCGTTATTGATGCTATCAACGGTTAACGTCATTGTCTTATTCACCTTTAATTTGTTGGTAATGGCCATTTTCGATACCATTAAGGGTATATTTTCCTATGCTGTAACGAATAAGTCGTAGCGTTGGGAAACTAATAGCGGCAGTCATTCTGCGTACTTGTCTATTCTTTCCCTCAGTAATAGCAATGCTCAGCCAAGTGGTTGGAATACTCGCTCGTTCTCTAATCGGCGGGTTGCGTGGCCAAAGATCTGGCTCGGCGATTATTTTTACGTGTGCAGGTAAGGTTTTACCATCTTTTAATTCCACACCCTCTCGAAGCTTTTGTAAGTCTCCTTCTTGTGGAACTCCCTCTACTTGCGCCCAGTAGGTTTTTTTGGTTTTTTCTTTCGGGTTAGCCAGTTTATGTTGCAATTTACCATCGTTTGTTAGTAACAATAATCCTTCACTGTCACGGTCTAAACGGCCCGCTGCATAGACATCTTTTACCGGAATAAAGTCTTTCAACGTTTTACGCTGCTGGTCGTCAGTAAATTGTGAGAGCACATCAAACGGTTTATTAAAAAGTACCAAAACTCGATCGGCAGGAGCAGGGCGAGGTTTAATGTCTTTTAATGAACGACCCTTCGATAGTCGACGATTGGTTGAGTTTGACGCTTTTATCGTTTTAGTGAAATCAGTCACAGTTTATCCTTTTGAAATAATTCGATATGGGGGTAAAGAATCAAGTAATTGTTTACCGTATCGTTTGGTGACTAAACGTTTATCCATTAAGGTGATAATACCAGTATCTTTTTCATTGCGCAGTAAACGTCCTGTTGCTTGAATTAGTTTTTTTGATGTTTCTGGTACCGAAATTGACATAAAAGGATTCCCCCCTTTAGTGGTAATGTACTCAGCTTGGGCTTCTTCAACCGGAGAGGTAGGAACAGAAAAGGGTAATTTAGTAATAATTAAATTCGTTAAATATTTACCTGGTAAATCTAAACCTTCAGAAAAACTTTGCGTGCCAAAAATGATACTCACTTTATCTTCGTCGCAGCGTTTTCTATGGGCTTCAATAATATGCTGACGCGACTGTTCACCTTGTACTTGTATGTCCATTTTGTGTTGCTCTCGCAACGCTTTAGCCACTTGTTCCATTTGCCAGTACGAAGAAAATAGCACTAAACAGGCTTTTTCTTGCTTAATTAATGCAGGCAATTCAGTAATTAATTCATCAGTAAATTGTGGGCTACTGGGCTCATTTTTCATTTTAGCGATTACAAGTTGCGCATTATTTTGATAATCAAACGGAGAATCAACTTTTTGATATTGCGTGCCGTCATTCGTTTGTAAACCGACTTGACGACGAAAATGATCAAAGGAATTCAGTGCTAAAATGGTGGCTGAACATAAAACAGCTCCTTCACATTTTGACCAAAGAATATCTTCAAGCGTAAAACCAACTTCAATGGGAGAGGCCGACACTAAAAAATCACTGCGTTTTCCGGTTAGCTTCTCTAACCATCTCGCCATGGGAGCGCCTTTTTCATTGTCTGTTTTTGCATACATTTTCCAAAGCGAGTTGAAATTTTCTAAGCGTTGGATCATAAATCCCGCTTCAGCCAACAATGGCTCAGCTAAAAACATTTGGCAATCACCGTCTTTAACTGATTCCATCAGTAAATTGTAGAGTTTGTTGCAGTGGGCTAAACATTTTTTACTGAGCTCGGCTAAATCTTCAGCCCAATTTTTTAAATTTTGCGGAATGATGCCATTTTCAAAACGGTATAATGCTGCTTCGTCATCACGGGAAAAACGGCTATTCTCTTTAGCTTTTTCATTAAAATATAACGCCTGATTATTTTCGATAAAACTGGATACCTTTTGCATTTCCATTAATAAATCTTGGCAATCGTCACCTAATTTCAAAGAAGGTGAAATGGCTGAATTCGACTTAATGAGCTTAGCCATTTTATCGCCAGTTTCTTTTAACTTGGTTAGCCAGTCAATGGCGCCTTTAATCGTAACATTGGCACTTGAATGATCTCGAGTTACCTTGGGCAAATGATGCGCTTCGTCAATAATATAAAAAGTGTCTTCTGGCGACGGTAAAATAACGCCACCACCAAGCTCTAAATCAGCGAGTAATAAACTATGGTTAATCACCAACACATCGGCTGAATCCATGGTTTCTCGCGCTTTATGAAAAGGGCAATGAGTGTGTTCAGCTAAATGCTTTAAACAGCTATGTTTGTCACATTGAATTTGTTGCCATAAATGATGGGGCACCGGATCTGCCCAAGAATCAAGATCGCCTTGCCATTTGTTATCCGTTAACGCTTTATGCAAATGATGTAATAACTTTATATCGGTGGCATTGGGTTTTTGCGCAAAGGTGAAGCCGGCTTGTGGTGAATCATCTTGACTCACTGCAAGGGCTAGCTTTTGACGACAAACATAGCGTTGGCGACCTTTGACTAAGGTAAAGTTAAAGTCCAGACCTGAGTGCTTTTTTAAGAAAGGTAAATCTTTGTCAACTAACTGCTCTTGTAAGGCGACGGTAGCGGTAGAAATACAGACCTTTTTTTGGCGTGACATCGCTAACGGAATAGCGCCTAATGAGTACGCTAAAGATTTACCAGTACCGGTGCCTGCCTCAATGGTAATAATTTTTCGCGTTTTGTCGTATTCACCCGCTAATGTTTTAGCTATCTCGGCAATTAAAAAAGTTTGCTGTTTTCTCGGATGAAAATTTTCTAGATTTTCACCGATGGTTTTATACGACGTGCGAATTGCTTCTTTTATTTTATCGCTTAGCATGCTGGTAGCCATTTAGGGTTCATTGGTTGGTATACTCATCCTACTTATGTCTGCTGAATCTTGTATCTTCAAATAGTATGGGTATATACTGCTGTATATATTAACAGTTTATCGTTTTACGCCACGAATTAAAATAATTAATGTCATTAACTGCAGAAAAATTAACGCCTCGCTCGAATTATGGTTTTTTATTAACCCGCCAAGCCTATGATACCAAGCAGGGTATAGAATTGTCGCTATGGGTTAAAACGTTACAAGGTGCTGTTAATGTTATTGTACAGCATCAGCAAGCGTTATTTTTTGTTGAGCAAACTCAACAAGAGCAAGCACAAATACTCTTATCAACAAAAAGAATAGCCACAGCGAAAGTTAGCCCTCTTGCCCTTAAAACATTTAATCAGCAATTGGTCAGCGGTTTTTACTTTTCAACGATACGTGAGTTTTATCGGGCGCGCGATATATTAAAACAACATAACATTAAATGTTATGAAGACGATTTTCGCCCCGATGAACGTTTTTTAATGGAGCGTTTTATTACCTCAGGTATTGAATTTATTACCCAAGTAAACGTTAAACCTATCACGCTGCCAACATTGGGCCATCAAAAAAGTAATTTTCCTACCTTTCACAGCGATAAATGTCGCGCAACGGATAAAACTCAGTCACTTGATGATATTGCGTTAACCATGGTATCTATCGATATCGAGTGTTCCATGGCAGGAGAGCTTTATTCTATTGGATTACACTCTCATAAAATGTCTGATGGAAAGCCGATAAAGTGTGTTTTGATGATCGGTGATCACAATAATGTCTTAGCAAAAAAAAAGCAGTCAAAATTATCTGATGAAGAAGCCCGCGAGATCGCTGAGCACATCGTTTGGGTCGACAATGAGCAAGCGCTTTTAACGGCACTGATCGCTTGGGTAAAGGCTCACGACCCTGATATCTTTATTGGCTGGAACGTCATTAATTTCGATTTTAATTTATTACAAAAACGTTGTGACATCCACAATATTGCCTTTAATATTGGCCGTAATTACCAGTCGCCACGCTGGCGTACCCGATCTGCTGGGGGGAGCCAAAATGAACAAAAATTTATTGATGTCGCTGGCAGAGTGGTACTTGATGGAATCGATTTATTAAAAAATGCGACTTATAATTTCCCAAGCTTTTCCCTTGATTTTGTTGCAAATGCATTATTAGGAAAAGGGAAAAAGGTCGATGATGTAGACAACAGAATGCAAGAAATCAACAACAATTTTGCTCATGACAAACTCGCCTTAGCCGCTTATAACCTTGAAGATTGCCATTTAGTTACGCTTATTTTTGAGCAGTCCTTATTACTCGAGTTTACCCGTTTAAGAGCAAAACTAACGGGATTATCAATAGACAGAATTGGTGGTTCGGTTGCTGCCTTTACCAATTTATATTTACCTAAACTTCATCGTAGTGGTTATATTGCGCCCAATATGGGTGATGGTTTACAAGGGTTAGTTTCTCCGGGTGGTTATGTGATGGATTCCATTCCAGGGTTATATAAAAATGTGCTCGTACTTGATTTTAAAAGTCTTTACCCCTCTATTATTCGAAGCTTTAATATTGATCCTATGGGCTTAATTGAAGGGCTAAAATCACCCGAAAACAGCATTAAAGGTTTTGATGGCGCTTATTTTTCTAGAGATAAACACTTCTTACCTGACATTATTAATGAGCTTTGGCTAGAGCGAGATATCGCTAAAAAAGATAACAATGCCGCATTGTCGCAAGCAATAAAAATTATTATGAATTCGTTTTATGGTGTGCTGGGTTCAACAGGATGCAGGTTCTTTGATCCCCGTCTATCGGGTTCTATTACTAAACGGAGCCATGAGTTATTAATTACCACCAAGATGTGGTTAGAAAACGATGGCTATCAGGTTATTTATGGCGATACCGACTCTATTTTTGTCAGTGTTGACGATGACTTTAGTCATCAACAATGCCAAAAGTTGGGTAAAGCGCTACAAAATAATATTAATGTTCGGTGGCAAGCAACGCTCAAAGAAGAGTTTTCAATAGAAAGCCAACTTGAAATTGAGTTTGAAACACATTTTAGTCAATTCTTAATGCCAACAATCAGAGGGCAAGATGTTGGTACTAAAAAACGTTATGCGGGGATCGTAGAAAAAAAGGGCAAGTCTGAACTTATTTTTAAAGGTTTAGAGAGTGTTCGCACCGACTGGACAGAATTGGCAAAAACTTTTCAACGAGAGTTGTATTTAAAAATATTTAACGGCGAACCTTTTGCCGACTATGTCCGCAGTATTGTTGCTCAAACCTCTGCAGGGCAATTAGATCACTTACTGGTTTATCGTAAGCGTATTCGCCGGCAATTAGATCACTATGTTAAAAACGTGCCTCCTCATGTCAAAGCTGCACGTTTAGCTGATGACATTAATAAAATAAACAATCAGCCGTTAAAGTATCAGCAACGCGGTTGGATAGAATATTTCATTACGACGTCTGGTCCGCAAGCAAAAGGTTATGTCAAAGCGCCCTTAGATTACCAGTTTTACATTGACCGACAATTAGCGACTGTTGCCGATGCTATTCTACCTTTTGTTGGCAGCAGTTTCGAAAAGCTAACCAGTGATCAAATGAACTTATTTCAATAAGTTTATTGCTGTAATTATTGTAAATAAATCGTGCATCATGCTTGGAAAGATCATAAGGTAACTTTATTAAGTTAGCTATTTAGATGGCTAAATGAATTTTATGCTTTAGGATGAAAAATCATGATCAACGATACCAAAATAGTCAATGCTGGACGAAAATCAAAATGGACACGTGGCGTTGTTAATCCCCCGGTAGAACGTGCATCAACCGTTGTTTTTAATACGGTTAAAGAAATGAATCACGCAACTGCTAACCGTGGCAATCAGGTGCTTTTCTACGGACGAAGAGGCACCTCAACCGCTTTTGCTTTCGCAGATGCAATGACTGATCTTGAAGGTGGTGCAGGTTGTGCTATTTATCCTTCAGGTACAGCGGCAATTACCAATGCCATTCTTTCGTTTGTAAAAACGGGTGATCATATTTTAATGGTTGATACCGCTTATGAACCAACACGCGATTTTTGCGACAATATATTGGTTAACATTGGCGTAGAAACCACTTATTACGATCCCACTATTGGTAAAAATATAGACACACTTATCAAAGATAACACCCGACTTATTTTCTTAGAATCACCTGGCTCTATTACTATGGAAGTGCAAGATGTTCCTGGTATTGCTGAAGTTGCTCACCAGCATGGCTGTATTGTTATGCTCGACAATACTTGGGCCGCGGGGGTTAACTTTCAACCTTTTGACTACGGTGTTGATATTTCAATTCAAGCCGCAACTAAATATATCGTCGGTCATTCTGACGTTATGTTAGGCACGGCAACGGCGACAGAAGAGTACTGGCCACAATTACGTGAAAATAGCTATTTAATGGGGCAATGTACGTCGCCTGACGATTTATATTTAGCGATGCGTGGTATTCGCACCTTAGGTGTTCGTTTAAAACAACACCAAGCCAGTGCCCTAAAAGTGGCTAATTGGCTGGCAACACGCGATGAAGTTGATGTAATTCTTCATCCTGCTTTTGAATCATGTCCGGGCCATGAATATTTTAAGCGTGACTTTACGGGCGCTAACGGTTTGTTTTCTTTTGTGTTAACGCGTGGTGATAAGCGGTCACTTAATGCCTTACTCGATGGTATGGAACATTTTAAAATGGGCTATTCTTGGGGAGGTTTTGAAAGTTTGATTTTGGGTAATACTAATGTTGGACGCATACGCACAGCAACTCAGTGGCATTATGAGTACCCATTAATTCGTTTGCATATAGGCTTGGAAGATGTTGATGACTTAATTGCCGACCTTGCTAGAGGTTTTGATAGATTAAATGCGGCGTTGGAAATATCATCGTCTAGCTGATGTCGTTAAGGGTATTTACGGTTAAGTAAATACCCTTGTGAGTTATTGTCTTGATACGACTATCGAGCCGTAATTATTAGACTATTATTCAAGGTAAGGGGCAAATATCTGCTTCTATTTTTTGATAATAATCAGCGGTTAAACCAAGTAATTGTGGCACTGTTGCTGAAATTGCAATCGAAGAGAAAGTACCCACTAAAACGCCGGTGAATAGTGATATAGAAAAACCTGCTAAAGACTCTCCTGCAAACCCCCATATGGCAATAATAGTCGCTAATGTCGTTCCTGAGGTGATCATTGTTCTTACTAAAGTTGATTTAATGGCTTGATTGATCACGTCATCTATATTTGCATGACTATTTGATTTCATTATTTCTCTTATTTTGTCACCGACAATAATTGAGTCGTTTAATGAGTAGCCAATAATGGCTAACAAACTGGCTAAAATTGTTAAATCAAAGGATAAGCCAAACCATGCAAATAACCCGAGTACGATAAGTACATCATGAAAAAGAGCAATAACAGCACCAGCGGCTAAACGCCACTCAAATCTAAAAGACAAATAGATTAAGATGACAATAATTGCGGTTAATAGCGCTAATCCACCTTGGTTAATTAATTCTTCACCGACTTGGCTTCCTATGTAAACGGCGTCTTGAGGCGTGATGTTTAATTGATTTTTGTCAGCAAAATCAGTTAGCCATTCCTTACCTTGTAAACTGACGTTATTATCTGCTTGTTGAACACTCCAATGTGTTCCTTGTTCAGCAGAGGTTAATTTAAAGCTTTCAGGGAGATAAGCACTGAGTAAGGTCTTCATTTTTGTTTGGCTAAGGGAATTTTCCGTTGAAAATTCAGTAAGGTAACCGCCAGTAAAATCTAAACCAAGCGCTAAATTTTTGCTAAATAGACCAGAAAGTGCAATAACAATAAATATTGCTGCGCAATAAAAGCTGGCGATGCGAAAGTAGCTTAAAGTAAAGTATTTATTAAGTTTCATGGTACTCATACGTTAACTCCCAATAATTGTGTTTTATTTTTTTGAATAACCATGTTTGTTAATACCTTTGAAACAAAAACACCCGTAAACATACTGGTTAAAATCCCTAAGCATAAAATAAGTGCAAAACCTTTAACCGGACCATTTCCTATGGTGTACAAAATAATGCCAGTGATCATGGTGGTAATATTGGCATCAAGAATTGTTGAAAAAGCACTTTTATAACCTTGTTCAATGGCTGACAACACTTTATGGCCGCGCTTTAATTCTTCTTTTATCCGCTCAAAGATAAGGACATTGGTATCAACAGCCATACCAACCGTTAACACTAAACCGGCAATACCGGGTAAAGTCAGTACTGCACCAGGCAGTAACGACATCAACCCAAGTAAGCTGATCAAATTCAATGTTAGTGCTATATTTGCAATGACTCCTAAAGAACGATACCAAAAAACCATAAATAACAAGGTTATACTAATACCTACGCTAAGGGCTTTAATACCATTTTTGATGTTATTTTCACCGAGTGACGCCTCAATGGTGCGTTGTTTTACTATAGTGACTGGCGCTGTTAGCGAACCTGCTCGCAATAATAATGACAGTTCTTGTGCAGCCTGTTGGCTTGACATGTTAGTGATACTAAATATAGAGCCAAGGTGTTGTTGGATTGTAGCGACGTTAATGACTTTACTTTTTTTGACCATTTGATTTTCAGCATTTCGATAAAATTCAGAAAATACCGTTACCATAGTATTACCGATATTTTGCTTAGAAAATTGCGACATCTTCTTACCACCGATAGCATCTAGGGTAAGATTGACTAAAGGCATGCTCATTTGATCTTGTCCTGCTCGTGCATCTTTAATATTGCTGCCTGAAAAAACCACCTGGCTGTTTAAGGTGAGTGTTCTGCCATGTTCATCTGACATGCGCAATATACCTGCTGCCTTTGAGTTTTCTGCAAGCTGATAAAAATCGAGTGAAGCTGTGGCACCTATGATACGTTTTGCTTCTTTGGGATCATGAACACCAGGCAATTCAATGCGAATATGATTTTTTCCCTGTTGCTGTGTTACCGCTTCAGTTATCCCTAGCTCTGCTATTCTTCCTCGCATTGTTTTTAATGTTTGCTGCATGGTTTCTTGACGAAATTGAGCTGCTATTTTTGAGGAGTATGACAACGTCACTTGGTTATGCTGATCTTTTTGCTGGGATAATTCAGGATATATTGCTTTTAGTTTGCTAAAAAGTGTATCAACTTTACTCTTCGCTACGTTAGGAAAGCTGACAGAAAGGTTTTGTTGATGTGCTTCAGCAAATTGGCTTGCCTTGCTTTGAATGACATTAACCCCTCGAATACGTGCTTCCATGGCAAGTGTTTTTATCGCTAATGCGATGTTTTTTAAACGATCAAATAAGGCTTGTTTTGTATCAACATCAAGCACAAATAATACCCCGCCACTTAAATCTAAGCCTAATTTTATTGGCTTAGCATTAAGTGACTCCAGCCATGAGGGTAAGCTATTTACCTTGTTAATTTCAATAAGGTAGTCATCTTTTAACTTATTATATAACAGTGAGTTAATTGATTTTATATCGGATTTGTTACCGTATGTAATTGTTGTTTTTTCTCTAGTAACATGAATTTCATCAACAGATAAACTCTGCTGATTGAATAAGTCTTTAAGTTCTGTTGTGGTTATTTGTTGAACACTTGAATTAATAGGCAAGAGTTCAATTTTTACTTTATCGACATATAGATTCGGTAAGGCACTGACTAATAGGAAAAGTAAGGTGAATAATATTAATAGATTTTGCCATTTAAAATAACGATATGGCTTTTTCATCGGTGAGTTCATCATAAAATCTCGTAAATTCTTGTTGCCTTCGCGTTCTAAATTTTAGAAAAGGGCATACAACAAGGGCCACGGTTAAAAAGTGGCAGAAAAAAGGAAAAAGATTGTTTAGTAATTGTTAGATGATGAATCTATGAATGGTAGGTTATGCTTGCTGTGTATAAACTATTGCCATCTTTCCAACCTGCAAGTCGATTAGAACTTGTGCGATGGCTAAGTTGCTCATACCAATTAATCTGCACAGGTGGATTAGCCAGATTTTTAAATAATCCAGCGGTGAGTTTAACTTTAAAAAACTCAATAACGAGCAGGTAGTTTGGTGTAGTCTGTATTTCGTTAGTAAATAATGATGAACAAATGCGATTTAATCGTGGCAAGTTGAATGATTGGTCAGGGGCATTTTCATCGACCAACAAGGTAAAGTCAGGGGATAAAGGAGAGTGACTTTTTTCAATCGTTAATGTAGTGGTAAAGGTTATTTTATTCGTAAAATTTTCAGCAGGCAAAGCATTAGCTGTAGAAGCTAAGACAAATAAAAACACTACTATCGAAAAATTTCGCCACATAATAAAATTAGATTGTTTGTTGTGCCTTTATTATAGGCAGATAAATATTGAGGTTTCAATGGCTGTATAAAATAAACTGGCAGGAGCTGCGCTAAAAGTAGGATGACAACAGCCATTATAAACCACTTTATGAATATATCGTTTTTAAGACATTTTCTATTGGTATTGTCTGTTTAACACTGATAAATTGTTGATGGGTTAACCATCTAGGAGTCTAGCCAGCGAGTTAGACGTACACAATGAAAATAATAAAATACTAATGTGTGCAATTACTGTCCAGTTTTAGTGTTGAAGTAAAGAGAAATGACTATGTTCTACCAAACCGACGACGTTCGCATTAACAAAATAAAAGAATTATTACCTCCTATCGCATTAATTGAGCGATTTCCTGCTTCTCAAGAAGCGTCTAAGTCGGTGTTTTCTGGGCGTAAAGCCATAAGTAAAATTTTTAATGATAAAGATGATCGCTTGCTCGTGGTGATTGGCCCATGTTCAATACATGATACTGAAGCCGCATTAGAATATGGTCAGCGATTAGTTAAATTACGTGAAAAGTATAAAGATACCCTTGAAATTGTCATGCGGGTTTATTTTGAGAAACCTCGCACAACAGTTGGGTGGAAAGGCTTAATTAATGACCCGTACATGGATAATACTTTTAAGCTTAATGACGGTCTTCGTATTGGCCGTAAATTATTACTCGATTTAAATGATATGGGTATGCCTACAGCGGGTGAGTTTTTAGACATGATAACGCCACAATATATGGCTGATTTTATGTGTTGGGGAGCAATTGGCGCCCGTACTACGGAAAGCCAAGTGCACAGAGAACTCGCTTCAGGCTTGTCTTGCCCGGTTGGTTTTAAAAATGGCACTGACGGCACAATTAAAGTCGCTATAGATGCTATTGGCGCGGCAAGTGCTTCTCATCATTTCTTGTCGGTGACCAAATATGGCCATTCTGCTATTGTGCAGACAACGGGTAATAAAGATTGTCATATTATTTTACGTGGTGGTAAAACGACAAATTTTGATGCTGACAGTGTAAAAGTCGTGACAGAGCAGTTAGAGAAGTCTTCACTTAATACTAAAATCATGATCGATTTTAGTCATGCTAACAGTAGTAAGAAATTTAAAAATCAAATGCTAGTCTGCGATGATGTTTGTCAGCAAATCAGCGGTGGGAATCACAATATCTTTGGTGTGATGGTTGAAAGTCATTTAGTGGAAGGTCGCCAAGACCTCGTTGATGGTGAAGTCGCAACATACGGTCAAAGTATTACCGATGCTTGTATTGGCTGGACCGATACAGAATTACTGTTGGCTCAATTAAGTGAATCAGTTTCTATACGTAGAAAATAAGTTTATTGACTGTTTCATTTTAAGTAGCATAAAAAAAGCCAATCAATATTGATTGGCTTTTTATTTACAGAATAAACAGTCATGTCTTTGGCTGACGTATGGTGAAACAAAATAACACTCGCATTTTTTGGGCTGTGCATTTATGGTATTGCAAAATAATCATTAGCAGGCTTTCATTTGTTAAACATTCATAGACTTTCTATTCTCACTCAATTTGAACTGAACCGTATTTTTAAAACTAAAAATGGTTTAATTGCTTTAACAGCCTTTTGTGCTGTTTGGTTTGTTCTTTTATATTATGTGATCAGCTCAGCAACAGACATTGTTTTTTCGGATACTTTTAAAGTTGCTGCAAGTACTTTGTTTGGTTCTTTAGGGTTAAGTGCTTTATTAAAATGGCCCGTAGCGGAGTTTTCTATTTACTGGTTGGTGGCTGTTTATTCCTTTCCAATATTTACTTTACTGGTGACAAGTGATCAAACTTGCTCAGACAGGGCACGTGGTACTTTACGCTTCATCACATTAAGAGCGACACGCAGTGAAATACTGCTCGGGCGATTTTTAGGGCAATTCCTTATTCTTGTTAGCTTAATATTATTAACATTATTGGCCTGTGTCGCGTTAGCTGTCGCCCGAGATGGCACATTATTGTTCCCTGCGATAAAACAAGCTGCAGTACTGTTTGTCGAGTTATCTATTATTATTTTACCCTTTATTGCGCTTATGTCATTTTTTAACAGCATTTTATCCTCCGCTAAAATGAGCATTGTTGCAGGAATTTTGTTTTATACTCTTGGTGCGTTATTGATAGGCTTTATTCAATTCCAATTAAATAGCGGTCTTTTTCTTAATTTTATTTTTCCTGGTACACAAATTAGTCGCGTAGTTTCATTAGAAACTCTCGATTTTTATCATTATTTAATTCCTCTCTTTCAAACTGTTGTTTTGTTATTTGTTGCGGATAAACTATTAAAAAGGGCGTCAATATGAGTTTACTGAACAGCCAAACAGGTCCGTTAATTCAAGTTAACAACTTGTCAAAATCATTTGGCGATCATTTAGCGTTAGACAACGTGTCATTTAACATAGAAAAAGGGCAACCTATTGCATTGGTTGGCCCTAATGGCGCAGGTAAAACCACTTTATTCAGTCTATTATGTGGTTACTTATTGCCAAGTAGTGGCAGTATTACCATCGCAGGATTTAAAACAGGGGATGCAAACCTATTTGGCCGGTTGGCTGCGCTGCCACAAGATGCTCAGTTTGACCCGCGTTTTTCGATTGCTGAACAGTTAACGTTTTATGCACAACTGCAAGGCTTTAGCCGTAAAAAAGCGATAAAAGAAGCGCAAAGAACATTAGAACTGGTTGGCTTAGCGGATACTTTTAATGCAAAACCTGATGAATTATCACATGGTATGCGTAAACGTGTCGCTATTGCACAAGCCTTAATAGGTTCGCCAGACATTGTAATGTTAGATGAAGCCACGGCGGGTCTTGACCCGATAAATGCTCGAGAAGTGCGTGAGTTGGTTGCGTCTTTATCATCAGAGATTACGTTTATTTTGAGTTCTCATGATTTAAGTGAGCTAGAGCGGTTATGTAGCCAAGTTTTATATTTAGAAAAAGGACAGTTGCAACAACATCAGAACTTACAAAGTGAAGAAGAACAGCGTTATTTAACGATTAGAATGAGGCAGTCGTATGATGACTTTTTATCCTTAGTGGGCTCCATTGCTAATGTACAGCATATTGAACAGACGCAAAGTAATGAGTTTTTAATCACTAGCTCTGCTGTTGCGCTTGAAAGTGAACCGTTAGATCTACAAATACTTCAACTTTGCCATAAACAGCAATGGCAATATTCACAATTAACTAACGGTAAAACATTAGAAAACAGATTGTTCTAGTCTTTATCAGCAGGAATAAACTCACCATCAAGGTCGACACGTTTTTGTGTTCGACCCTTGTTTTGTAAAAACAACCAGTCTAGGTAATCGTCTATCGGCATCGGCTTTGCGTAGTAATACCCTTGACCAATATCACAGCCAAAGCTGCGTAATGTATCTTCATCTGCTTGACTATTAATACCTTCAGCGACAACTTCTAAGCCTAAACCTTTTGCCATTTTAACCGTTGCTTCAGCAATAGTTTTCCGTTTATGGTCGTCATTAACATTTTCAACAAAGAGTCGGTCAACTTTAAGCTCTTGAAAGGGAAGATGGCTAATTTGTGCCATTGACGAATAACCTGTGCCGAAATCATCAATACTAATGGTAAAGCCTAAATCGCTTAATTTTTGAATTAATTCAAGAGATTGTTGATTATGGCTAATTGAAGCAGACTCGGTTAGCTCTAATATTATTTTTTCAGCTGGAACACCGCTTTCTTCAATAACTGTCAATGCATTAGTAAAAAAGTGTTCATGAGCAATATCTTTACCACTAATGTTAATAGACACCATATGATTATTATTTGCTAATATTTGTTGGTGTTGTGCTAAAGAGCGTTTAATGACCCATAACGTAAGTTGGTTAATAAGCCCCAAATCTTCAGCTAAGGGGATAAAGACAACGGGAGAAATAAACCCTTCACTGTTATGATTCCAACGAATTAAACACTCGCTACTACACACTCGTAAGGTTTTTAAATCAATTTGTGGCTGATGATATATTTCCAATGTATCTTTTTCGATAGCCTCTTTTAAATCAGTCGCTAACTTAAGTAAATAGCTAGTTTGATCTGATTTTTCACTTTGATAGTAAGCCCAACGGCCATAGACGTGTTGGGCATCATTAACGGCTAATAAAGCATGATTAATTAATAAATAATTAGCGTCGCCATGCTCTGGGTAATTAGCAATACCGATGACAGCGGATAAAGGCAGTTTAAGATCATCAATCTGGAATGTTTCTGAGATAAGCTGTTGTATTGATTTTATCAGTACGGATAAATCTTGCGTATCCTTCTTTTTATTGACCACAATAGCCAAACAATTGTTTTCTAAGAAGCAAATTTTTTCGTTGTTAGAAGATAACGATACAATCGCATCATTATAAATGAACAATGAGCTTAAACGACGGCTTAAGCGTTTAAATAAAGCGGCGTTAGCTTTATCGTCTATATAAAGAGAGATCTGTTCAATATGCTCAGGTTTAATGACTAAGACACAAAAATCGTTATTCCCAGATAATTGCAATTTATTCATCGCAGTTTCAAGCATTGATTTACGAGGGAGTTGAGTAAACTCGTGATAACAGATGTTATGAATTCTATCTTGTTCATTTCTGCGCATGCGTTCAGCAAGTGCAAAAGCCATGAAGGTGATTTCGATCATTACCGCAAACAAAAACGCATTTCGCGTTAAAAATGTTGAATCAATATAGTTTAATAATACTAAGGGTTGGATTGCTGCTCCCGCTAGAAAAGGTATCCATGAAATAAAATAGAATCGGGCCCAAGCAAAATCTTTAGAGAGTCTTTTGAAAATAATAAATAATGAAAATAGAAAAAATAGAGGTTGAATTGAAAAGAAGAGTTTAGTTTGAGTTGTCTGGTCTAAAGACAGGGAATACAGAGCAACCAGCATTAACAATATGCTTGAGGTAATACCTATTTTATAAAGATTATTATTAACTTGGTCATAGCGTAAAAAAAATAACGAAAATAATAATAAGAAAAACACCAGAGCATAATGTGTAAATAAGACATATTCATGAATAAAGTATTGAAATTCTTTTGAGAATATTAGATAGCCATAACCTGTAACGCCAGCTAAAACTATAAAAGAAGATAACAAATAGCCGATATAAACGAGGTAAACTTTATCTTTTGTCGCAAAGTATAAAACAAAGTTATAGGTTGCCATCAACAAAATAATACCAATGAAAATACCATAGACAATTTGTGTGTAATCAATTCTCTTACCAAAATCCTCTTTGTTATAAACAACTAATGGTACATTTGGTGGGCCATTACTTTTTACATGGGCAATAAGTTGTACCGTGCTATTGGCGAGTAGGTCAAAACTTACATGGGGAAACACGTCCAATAACTTTACGCGTTTACGTGTTGGCTTTTGCTGTGTGATCGCGGTGATATTTTCGAGATTTACATTCACTTTGTAAACATCAAAAAATGCCAACATACTGTTATCTGCATGTAAAACAAGATTTTGATTGCTTAGGCTATTATTACTCATATTAATTTTTATCCAATATGATTGATGACCTAAATCATAAGGAATGTCGTTAGCTAATGAAGGGATAAATAAAGCAGCAGAATCTTTTTGATTAACAAGTGTATTAATATCTAAATTGTTCTCATGATCAACATAATAACTAAACTCACTACTGATTAAAGAAGAGTCGTCACGCAGAGCAAGTTCATCAATATTACTGATAAATGCCCACACACTATTAAAAATAAAAATTAACGCTAGAGAAATCATAAAGATAAAAGTTAATCTAGTTATTTTATAAATACTTGAAGGTAATTTGATCATAAGAATAATGTAAGAATAGCGACAAAAAAAATTGATTATATTTCATTAATTTAGCAGAAGAACAGTGATAAAGCAGGAATTAATAAAAATAAAAAGCCCACTGTTTAAAAAGTGGGCTTTAGTTTTAATCATGTGACGCGCTGTAATAAT
This sequence comes from Colwellia sp. Bg11-12, assembly GCF_014076955.1. Lineage (NCBI taxonomy): Bacteria > Pseudomonadati > Pseudomonadota > Gammaproteobacteria > Alteromonadales > Colwelliaceae > Colwellia > Colwellia sp. Bg11-12. The sequence goes on along the minus strand of NZ_JACGUZ010000046.1, from coordinate 33,695 downwards.
GTAAATAAAACTTATTTTAGAAAGACGTTGTATCCGTAAATAAACCTACTTTTAAGTCTTTAGCTGTGTAGATTACTCTACCGTCAACTAAAACTTCACCATCAGCAATACCCATGAAAAGTTTACGTTTTATGACGCGTTTTAAAGTAATTTTATAGGTAACCTTTTTATTCGTCGGTAAAATTTGACCGGTAAATTTCACTTCACCCACGCCAAGTGCACGGCCACGGCCAGGTCCACCAGACCAACCTAGGAAGAAACCCACCAGTTGCCACATAGCGTCTAAACCTAAACAGCCTGGCATTACGGGGTCACCTTTGAAATGGCAATCAAAAAACCAAAGGTCGGGACTAATATCAAGTTCAGCAATAATCTCGCCTTTACCGTATTCGCCGCCATCTTCAGTGATAGAAATAATACGGTCCATCATAAGCATATTGTCTGAAGGCAATTGGCTATTTCCTTCGCCAAACATTTCGCCCGTACCCGCTTTTACTAAGTCTTCTTTAGAGTATGAATTTTGATCTAACATGAGGTCACTTTTCTTCAGTAATAAAATTATTCGCTACTTTAGCGAACACCTGTACACTAAACAACTCTGAGCAGTACTTTATTTGAATTTTATTGATATAAAGTTAGATCATTACTACTTTTTTATATATTATTTGGTTACGCATAACCTTGTTTTTTTTTAAAGGAATTTGGTAACATACTGATGAAAGATGATAAAAAAGCGTTTAGCAACGCAGAAAAGCAAAAACGCTACCGCGAACGGCAAAAAGAGTGTGGTAAAAAGGAAATGCGTGGTTATTTATCTCCAGAAGCGCAAAATTGCTACGAACTCATTGCCGAACAAACTAAATGGACTGACAGTGTTATTTTAAGCAATGCTGTTCGGTTAACCTATGCGGCTTATAAAAATGGTCAAATTGGTTTACTGAATAATTGGTTGAAAAAGCATGACCTGTAGTTAAAAATCAACCTCATTGTCTGTAAATAAGGCAGAGGAAAATTTATGCTACACTTTTTTAATCAAGATAGTTAAATTCAATTGTGCTGTTTGTTAATACCCTATATGCTCTGATCTTATAAAGTAAGGATATTAATGGCAGTATTCTTCTACACAATAAAAATTGTAAATTAAGGTGAACTTCCGTTGATAAATGTTTTATTGGTTGATGACCATGAGTTGGTTCGTACAGGGATACGTAGAATTCTTGACGACGTTAAAGGACTTAAGGTTATTGGTGAGGCCGAAACTGGAGAAGAAGCCGTACAATTTTGTCGTAAAAATGAACCCCATGTTGTGCTAATGGACATGAACATGCCTGGTATCGGTGGTTTAGAAGCGACTAAAAAAATAATTCGCTATTCACCCGACATAAAAGTTATTGTCTTAACGGTTTATTCTGAAGACCCTATCCCTACAAAAGTTATGCAGATTGGTGCTGCCGGTTATTTAACGAAAGGGGCCGGTGCTGATGAAATGGTTAACGCTATTCGTGCAGTTAATAGCGGGCAACGTTACATAACACCCGATATCGCGCAGCAAATGGCATTAAGCCAGTTTAAATCTAATCAAGAAAATCCATTTAATATGTTGTCTGAACGTGAACTACAAATTATGTTGATGATCACGCGTGGTGAAAAAGTCCCTCATATTTCAGAACAACTTATTTTAAGCACCAAAACGATTAATAGTTACCGTTACCGAATGTTTGAAAAATTAAATGTCGGTAATGATGTCGAACTAACTCATCTTGCTATTCGCCACGGTATGATTAAAACAGAAACATTATAAACTTTGTCAGTAACTCAGCCCATTTTTGATCATCAAGCTTTTCTCTCTTCAGTTTCTGAACAAGCGGGTGTTTATCGGATGTACGATAAACACCAAGCCGTTATCTATGTAGGAAAAGCTAAGCAACTTAAAAAGCGTCTAGCGAGTTATTTTCGTAAAGATGTCGGCAGCACTAAAACCAAAGTGCTCGTTAGTCATATCATTGCCATTGACGTTACCGTAACTCACACAGAGGGCGAAGCGTTAATCCTTGAAAATAATTATATTAAAAAGTATCTCCCTAAATATAATATTTTATTGCGTGACGACAAATCTTACCCCTATTTATTGATCACTGATCACAAACACCCTAAATTAGGTGTTCATCGTGGTGGCAAAAAGGTTAAAGGTGAATATTTTGGCCCTTATCCAACCGTTGGAGCTGTTTGGGAAAGCCTTCGTTTAATGCAAAAGTTGTTTCCTGTTCGCCAGTGCGAAGATAGCTACTACCGTGCCCGCAGTCGTCCTTGTTTGCAATATCAATTAAATCGATGCTCAGCGCCGTGTGTTGACAAAATATCAGCCGTTGATTATCAACAACAAGTTGATATGGCAAAACTATTCTTACGCGGTAAAAGCTCTACTGTTATTACTAGTCTTGTTAATAAAATGGAAGAAGCGAGTCAAACACTTAATTTTGAGAGTGCGGCGAAATACCGTGATCAAATAGCCACTTTACGACAAGTTCAAAAACAGCAGTTCGTTAGTGGTATTGTCGCAGAGCTTGATGTGATCGGTATTTACATTGAGAAGTCACAGGTTTGTGTGCACGTATTATTTATACGCGATCAAAAAATTTTAGGAAGTAAGAGCTATTTTCCAAGTGTTCCAGCTGATACCGAACAAGCAGAAGTCTATCAAGCATTTATCAGCCAGCATTACTTAGGGCAAGACTTAAACAGTGCTGTTATACCCAAAGAAATAGTGATCAGCGAAAGCTTTGAACAGATTGAAGAACTTACTCAGCTTTTAAGTGAACAAGCTGAGCGTAATGTTAAAATATCAACAAGCGTACGCAGTGAGCGCGCACAATATTTAAAATTAGCGTGTACCAATGCACAAAATGCATTAGCCACAAAAAATAGTCATAAAGCTTCAATGCAGGCACGTTTTTCGGCATTAAATGAAGTCTTTGAACTAGATAATGGAATTAATCGAATTGAGTGCTTTGATATTAGCCATACCATGGGTCAACAAACTGTGGCATCAAATGTGGTTTTTAATCAAGAAGGGCCGTTAAAAAGTGATTACCGACGTTATAATGTTTATGGCATCACTCCCGGAGATGATTATGCAGCGATGGCTTTTGCGCTTAACAAGCGTTATGGCAAAGTGACTAATATGGAAAACATGCCTGACATCGTCTTTATTGATGGCGGCAAAGGGCAACTATCAAAAGCCGAAGAGTTCTTTGCAAACCTTCAGGCTAATACAACATTAGACAAAATCCCCTTATTAGTGGGCGTTGCAAAAGGAGAAGGGCGAAAGCCTGGACTTGAAACGTTGATTTTAGCGGGCAGCCACCAATTAATTTCTTTACCCCCTACCTCCTCAGCTTTACATTTAGTACAACACATACGTGATGAGTCACATCGCTTTGCTATTACTGGACATCGAGCTAAACGTCAAAAAGCCAGCAAAAAATCAACACTTGAATCTATCGAAGGTATTGGCGCCAAGAAACGTCAAGCTCTCCTAAAGTACTTAGGTGGCCTACAAGAAGTAATGCAAGCAGATAGAAGCACGCTTGAAAAAGTTCCCGGTATTAGTAAAGTGCTAGCTGAAGCTATTTATAATGCCCTCCATGAAAAGTAAGTGAAGTGATTTTTTAAAAGAATGACTTAAATACATCTTTATTTATTCTGTTTGTTTTTTTGATAAAAATTTACGCCCAGCCTCTAATCTGTGTAGAATGTGACAACGCTTGTTGTCATTAGTAGTAAAATAAATTTATGTGGACTATTCCAAATCAAATTACTATGTTCCGTATAGTATTAATACCTGTGTTTTTAGTGGTGTTTTATTTACCGGTATCATGGAATCATTTCGGCGCATTTGCCGTATTCTGGCTTGCAGCTATTAGTGATGCCCTTGATGGCTACTTAGCACGTAAACTCAATCAATCTTCAGCTTTTGGCGCGTTCATTGACCCTGTTGCTGATAAGCTAATGGTTGTTGCCGCTTTAGTACTCCTTATTCAAGACTATCAATTATGGTGGATTTCAATTTCAGCCATCTTAATGATTGCTCGTGAAATATTTATTAGCGCCTTGCGTGAATTTATGTCTTCTCGTGGTAAGCGAGATGAAATTGCTGTGTCGCAAATGGGTAAGTATAAAACAGCTGCGCAAATGTTAGGTATTATGGGACTTATTTGGCAACCCGATTATGATATTCCATTAATTTTGTTTAATTTTCCGCATGAAATATTAATGTTTATCGCTTATAGCTTTTATGCGATAGCTACGGTGCTTACTTTTTGGTCGATGATCGCTTATTTTAAAGTGGCTTGGCCTGAGTTAGTTAAACAAAACAGTTAGAAAATGATGTTTTTAGTTAAAAAAACGTCAAATTAGCCGCTTTTTAAGCAGTCAAAACAAAATTGAAATTAAACTGTTGACTCCAAATAATTTCAATGTAGAATGCGTCCCAAGTTGACAGGGAGTCAGCAGATGAAGCGGCTGTAGCTCAGCTGGTAGAGCATCACGTTGCCAACGTGAATGTCACGAGTTCGAGTCTCGTTAGCCGCTCCAAGTTTGATTTGTAATATTATTTTCGTTATTGTCAAGTGTAAAAGTTTGGCGGGTTGGCAGACTGGTTATGCTGCGGATTGCAAATCCGTCTACCTCGGTTCGACTCCGGGACCCGCCTCCATATCTTATGTAAATAAGTGTGGGAGTATAAAGGAATTAGTTTAAATGCTAATAAGTAGGGAACCAATCTCTACTCTAAAAAATAATTATCCGATGCCCGGGTGGTGGAATTGGTAGACACAAGGGATTTAAAATCCCTCGCTCATAGAGTGTGACGGTTCAAGTCCGTCTCCGGGTACCACTTTTTCCTTATGGAATTAAAGAGGGTAATTTAATTGATGTACGCTGGCACGTACAAGTAAAAAATATTAACTTGTATAAAAGCAAGAAATGAAGCGGCTGTAGCTCAGCTGGTAGAGCATCACGTTGCCAACGTGAATGTCACGAGTTCGAGTCTCGTTAGCCGCTCCAATTTTATTTTAGATTTATTAGTAATACCTTAAATAATGTTTAGTTATTTAATCTACGAAGCGGCTGTAGCTCAGCTGGTAGAGCATCACGTTGCCAACGTGAATGTCACGAGTTCGAGTCTCGTTAGCCGCTCCAATTTAGTTTTGAATGAACTAAATTTATTAGCAAAGCATTAATGTTAATTGTGAATGTAATTTGTTAATAAAAATGTAATTCATTGTTAATAATTACAATTCTAGTGTTTTAATAAGCTAGAGAGTAGTATAAGATACAGTCTTATTAATTGCTCAAGTCTCTTCTTCACGATTTCTATATAAGTGTAGCAGTGTTAGTAGGGAGCCAATCTCTACTTTAAAAAGAATTATCCGATGCCCGGGTGGTGGAATTGGTAGACACAAGGGATTTAAAATCCCTCGCTCATAGAGTGTGACGGTTCAAGTCCGTCTCCGGGTACCACCTTTACTGTTCTTTCTGTACAGTAAATCAAAGTTATACTCAGCAGTAGTAAACTTACCATCTCGCATGAATCATGCAACTATCAATATTTAATAAATAATTAATTTTATATATCAACAACATATCTGTAATATTTTTGACGTTCTTTAAAGATTATATTTTAAAAATCATCATGCTAAAAAGATATTTCTAATGAATAAATATACTCTGATATATTTACCCGTTTCTAGCCCTTACTTATTTCTGAGTTTTATCAGTATTCATTATTCATTATTCTCATTGTAAGCAGTTAAGCAGTTAAGCAGTTAAGCGTTAATTTTCAGCCACTATAGTTAACTTCAGTATCGTAAAATACTGTTCTTGTCATTTTTATTTAGATTAATTTATCGCAACAACAACACTATTATGGTCTGCAAAATAACGTGAATTTTTCTAAACGTGGCTAAATTAAGCTTACTTGCGATTGATTACTTATGTAAATTTAAAGAAAAGCTGATTAATCATAACTAATAAACTATGCTGATATAAGAATGAAGTTCATAACGTAAATTCTTTTATGTATTTGACGCTTAAAATATTTTTAACAATGAATAATTAATGTCATTAAAAGTCTATGGTGAAGTATGGATACCGTTAGGTTAAAAAAGTTACTTTTTCACCAACAAGATATATTATCTAAAATTGCATTAGGGACATCTTTAAATGATGTTTTACACGATATTTGTTTATCTATTGAAGAACTTATTGATGATAAGTCGGCAAGATGCTCAATATTGTTGTTAAAGGGAGAGCAACTTTTTCATTGTGCAGCACCCAATATTGATGATAAATATTGTCAGTTAATAAATGGCATACATATAGGTCCAAATGTAGGCTCATGTGGAACAGCAGCATATTTAAAGTCCCGTATTATTGTTGAAGATATAGAAACATCATTGCTTTGGATTGACTTTAAGGAACTCGCGCTAAATTTTGGCCTTCAATCGTGCTGGTCAACACCTATTATCTCGACACAATCCAATATTCTCGGTACGTTCGCTATTTACCATAGCGCTCCTAAAACACCTTCCACCAAAGATTTAGAATTAATCGATTATTTCGTACACTTTTCTAGCATAGCATTAGAAAAAAATGCTGAGGGGCTTATGGTTGAGCAGTTAATCGCTGACCTACAGCAAAGTAATGAAAAGTTTAAAGCTTTTACTAAAGTTATGCCTGATTTAACCTTAATCTTAAGTGAAGAGGGTGAATATACTGACATTTATGGCTCATCTGATGAATTGTTATATAAGTCGTTAAGTAAACTTATTCACAAAAATGTAAATGCCGTTTTGCCTAAAAAGGATTCACAGCCAATTATGGCCGTGATTAATAAAACATTAGCAACAAACGAGGTTCAAATTTTTGAATATGAACTTGACGTTCAAAAAGGTAGGGTTATTTTCGAAGGAAGAACTGCACCCATTGAAAATTACCAAAAAAGTAACCCATCTAAAAGACATATTGTATGGATGGCAAGGGATATTACAATCCGTAAAAATGCAGAAAAAGAAGTCGAACGATTAGCTTTTTTTGATCCATTAACAAACTTGCCTAATCGTAGAATGCTTAACGAAAGGTTAACTATGTGCGTTGAAAGAATAAAACGTTCACATAAAACAGGGGCCTTATTATTTTTAGACTTAGACAACTTTAAAAAAATTAACGATTCATTAGGACATAGCGCTGGTGATGAACTTTTAGTTGAACTGTCATACCGATTGAGTTCTGTTATAAGATCATCTGACACTTTAGCCAGAGTTGGAGGCGATGAGTTCATTATTTTGTTAGAATATGTCGGTGATGACAATGAGCAAGCGAATATCGAAGCAGAAATTGTTGCTCAAAAACTGCAAAGTGTATTCAATAAAAAATTTGAGGTCGAGGGATTAGCATTTCAGATGAGTTGTAGTATTGGTATTTGCCTAATTGATAGTAAAAATTCAGTTACAGATAATATATTGAAGTTCGCAGATACCGCGATGTACCGTTCTAAAATGAAAGGGGGGAATCGTTATAGCTTCTATGACCCTCGATTACAAACATTACTAGAAAACCAGGCTGAACTTGAAATAGATCTTGTCAGGGCTATCGCTTGTAATGAGTTTTGCACTTACTTTCAACCGCAAATAAGTGCATTAGGAAAAGTTATTGGCGCAGAGGCGCTTATTCGATGGGATCATCCCATAAAAGGACTGATAGCGCCCAATGAGTTCATACCGATTGCTGAACAGTATGGTCTCATGAATAAGTTACAACATATTGTACTAAAGGATATCTGTGTTTTAATTGAACAACTGAGTGCTAAAAACATTATTGATGATTTATTTAGTGTATCGATTAATATAAGTCACTGTCAATTTAACTCACTTTCCTTAAATTCTGAGTTACTTAATGTGATTAATGACTTTAATATACGACCATCACAAATTAAATTAGAAATTACAGAATCAATGCTCTCTGGTGATATGGAAAGTACCGCAAGACAGATGGAAGAACTTAACAAATATGGATTTATCTTTTCAATAGATGATTTTGGTACCGGTTATTCTCGCCTGGCACACCTAAGTGTTTTTCCTATTAATGAATTAAAAATTGATAAAAGCCTCATTGATAAAGTGTTAGATGATGGTAGCGGACTTAAGCGTGTAAATTTGATTATAAATTTGGCCAAAAGTCTTAATATAACCGTGATTGCTGAAGGGGTTGAAGGGATAGAACAATTTGAAATATTAACAGCTATGCATATTGATTCAATTCAAGGTTATATTATTGCAAAACCTATGATCAAAAATGAGTATGTAGAGTGGCATAAACTTAATGTCGTTAGCCCGGTGATTGACGTTCAAGTGAACAATAACTAAGTAACTCACTAATAACTCATAAAACACAGTAAAAGAGCATTAAAACGACTTAACAGTGACACTGATAATAGTGGTGATACATAGACACCTAAAAGGTCGATGAGGTAACTGTGCTATTGTTTTGTTAAACACACGCAGACCCGTAACTCTCATCATCTATTTGGGGAAAATGTTATAGGCATTTAAACGCATCAAACTAATAACCTCATTATGTTCTGAAATATTTAGATCAAAAGCCAAACGCCACTAATAATAAAATACAAACACCTATTAATACCAACGACACATAAGTTGACTGCATATTCAGTGGCATAACTTCTTGTGGTGACAGTTTTTTATCAATAAAGGTTTTTAACTGGGACAATACAGTAGAGCCAAGATATCGTTGTTGATTATTTTTTATGAGCTTAATGTTGTTAAATAAAGGCTTATTGAGACTTAAAAGCCTCGATACTTTAACCGAATAAAATGAACGATCATCTAGTTTATATACCATCAGTAATTTATAGATAATAATGGCGAGAACAATGGGTATTATTGATGAAATAAAACTGCTTAAGGTCACTAATGATAATAAGCTGGATAATGTGTATTTTTCATTGATCAAATACCAAGGTGCTAGCAACACTAATATTGTATTAGCGCTGCAAATAGCGAGTAATGGATAATCAGAACTTGGAGTGTGATGACTGTTTGACTGACCTTTATAGTAGGCCATATGGATAAATCGGCACATCAATAGTCCGGTAAATAAGGCACTAATAATAATCGCATATTTTAAATAAGGTAGATCATTAAGTAACATTTTAACTTCATTCTTAGCAAAAAAACCACTAGTAAAAGCTGCACCAACCAGTGATAACGCTGGTAATATCATGATGAGATAAGTCATGACTCGCAAATATATTGAGGTCGTGCTTTGCTTATTCAATAAGGGGGTAATGCCCACAGATAAAAATAGGGCTGACTTAGCTAAGCCGTGATGAATTGCATAGAAAACAATGGCGATGGTCATCGGATCTTTGAGTGAAGGAAAGGACAATACCACACCAAAACAAGCCGATAATATTCCCATTTGGCTAACCGTCGAGTAAGCCAATACCGCTTTAGGATCTTTTTGCCCTAAGCCCTTTAAGGCTGAGTAAAAGGCGCCTATAACCCCAACACCGATAGTCAGTAAACCTAGATGATAAAATGTGGCGACTTCATTAGATTGAAAGGGGAAAAACTTAAACCAACCAATCATGCCCGCTTTCACCATAAAACCACTTAATAATGCACTAGCAGGTACTGCTGCAACGGGGTGCGCAAGCGGTAACCAGGTGTGAAATCCAAATAAGCCAATTTTTATCCCAAAACCAATAATTAACATTACCCCCATGAACTGTAATAAAACAGGGTTAACTATTTGTTGAGATAACTCCATATAGTTAAGAATACAAAAGGCACTAAAAATAGCGACTTCACCTATAATTACCCACTTTATATACACATTAGCCGCTGATACTGCTGCTTCTGTTTTATCTCGAATAATGAGTACATAGGAAGATAAACTCATAAAGGTGAAAAAGGTCAAAAAACCAAACATATCCGCACTAAGCACTAAACCAAAGCTGCTGGCCATGGCTACACAAAATAGTGCCATAAAGTGAGATTTGTTTTTACCTAAATGCCGATAAAATAAAGCATACGATGAGCTGAGGAACCACAACAACCCTGCTAATAATAAAAACCCTTGGCTGAGTTCATTAAGTAATAATTCACTCCCAAAGAATAAAAACGGTATGCTTTGCAGTAAGTACTCGGACTGTAAGCCTAAATAAATAGCAGGAATAGCGCATAGAGGCATTAAATATGTAAATTGTTTCACTTTGGGAAGTAGCATAATTAATGCGGCTAATATCAATGGCAGCATAATACACCACACTAATAAACTCGACATTTGCACAGGTAGAATACTTGGTTGTAACACAGTTGCCATTTGACTAAAGCCAATTGATTCAGATGTTGCAATAAGCTTTGACCAACTCAATGCGCTATATTGACTGTTAGCAAATAGGCCTGCCAGTATAGCAAAAGTAATAGTAACAACTGGCGGTAATACCATCATCCAATGCGCTTCAAGTGTCGATTTTTTCTCTACTTGAATATGCTGTTTAGTCTCTGGACTGGCTTGTATATGAGCCGTTACAGGACTATGGTCAATAGCTTGAGTCTCCTCGATAGGGTCAAGAAACCATGCTCGATAAACCAGTGGTAAAAAATAAATGGCGTTTAAAACACTACTACCCGCTAACACCAAAATGACCCAAGAATTACCTGCTTCGATGGCTCCAACACCAAGGTACCACTTAGAAACAAAACCAGCGATGGGTGGTATGCCAATCATCCCTAAAATTGCAATGGTGAAGGCGGTCATTGTGATAGGCATTTTTTTAGCAATACCGTTTAACTCACTGACTTTATAAATGTGGTGTGTTTCTGCAAGCAAGCCTGCACAAAAGAACATAGTGATTTTCATTAACCCCTGATGAACTAAATGCATAATAGCGCCAACGGCTGCGATAGGGCCAGCTAATGCAATACCTAGGGTAATATATGAGACCTGACTAACGGTTGAATAAGCCAGTCGCTTTTTTATATCGTCTTGATAAATAGCTCTGACTGAGCCATAAATAATGGTAATACAAGCAAATATCACTAATACCTGCAATACGCCCAATGTGCTTGCTAGGTCAACACCATAAACATCATAAACGACACGTATAATACCAAAAGCTCCCGCTTTAACTACCGCGACAGCATGCAATAACGAACTAACTGGCGCAGGTGCAGCCATAGCGCGAGGTAGCCAGCCATGTAGGGGAAATAAAGCAGCTTTTACACCTAAACCTATCATTAGCATGACAAAGATAATCGTGATTGTGGTCGCATCTATATTGGGGGTATTAATTAGGATATCAGGTGTTGAAAAATCTAATGCGCCCGCGATAGATTTCAGCCAAACCACAGCGATCATTAAAATAGCGCCACCGATCATGGTATAACGTAAATAAGTTTTACCTGACTTTAAAGAGTCTGCGTTACCTTTATGCACAATTAATGGGTAAGTAGCGAGGGTAAGTAACTCATAAAAAATTAAAAAAGTAATTAAATTACCAGCTAAAGCCACACCTAAAGTTGAAAAAACACAGAGACTAAAAAAACCAAAAAATCGGCTTTTGTGTTTACCGTGCTTAAAGTAACCAACAGCATAAATCGTTGTGAAAAACCATAATACGCCCGAAAGAGTAACAAAAGCTAAAGAAAGGGCATCAGCTTTGAGCACCAAGTTAATATCAGGTAATAGCGGTAACCGTGTTTCAAACACCTCACCTTGAGAAACCCCCAAAAGCATTATGCCAATTAAGATGATGTTTACGGCGGCACTGGTTAAATTAACGGATGTTCTAAGTCGTTCATTTTTCTCATTGATCACCATCATCAAAATACCGGTACTAAAGGCAACGATTAAGATAATAAGCGGTAGCCAGTCGTTTAACATGACAAAATTCCTTGAAGCGCTTTTACAACATTAATCATTAATAACTACCCGTAATAAGGTTGGTTAACCACATCGCATTTAATCCGATGATAATCGTAATAACAGAGAGTCCAACTGCACCAATAAGTTTGCTTTCACTGATAGCTAAAACGTTAAGTGAGTTTTCTTGAGTCGGCGTTGTAAATGCTAGGTTTAGCACCCTAAATAGATAGGCGCTAGCCAATAAACCTCCTACAAATAGTGTTACAACCCACCACCACTGCTGAGCTTCTACGGCATTATTAAGTAATAACCATTTAGCAATAAAACCACCACTTGGCGGAAGGCCAATTAAGCTGGCGCTGGTTACAGCAAAAACAAAAATACTAATGGGTAACTGTGATGCTATACCTTGCAGCTGAGATAATTGGTCATGTCCCATTGCTTTTTGGATAACACCGGCCGCTAAAAACATAGCGGCCTTGGCACAACCGTGGGCAACAATGAAGTAAATAACCGCTGTTCGAGCTAAATCTGGTGTGGTAAACATTAACGGAAATGCTAAGAATAAATAACCAATTTGAGCGACAGTAGAATAAGCAATTAATTGCTTTAGTCTGGGTGAAGTAAATGCGCGATAAGAACCATAAACCACAGCCATTGCGCCAAATATACCCATGATAGTAACGGCCACTGAAGTGACAACAGGCGTGAGAATTTCAAACCAAAAGGTGAATAAAATAAAGAACGCAGCTTTGACCACTAAAGCTGACAACATAGCACTTACCGGTGCTGAAGCATTTGAATGTGCTGAAGGCAGCCAAAAGTGTAACGGAAATAACGCGCACTTCATCATCATACCGAGCGTTATAAGTGCTAACGCTAATTGCATACTTGTATTACTTTCAACTAAACTAGCAATCAATTGATTATCAAGAACCCCATAGGTACGATAAATAATTGCGACGCCTAATAAATACATCAATGAGCCAAATAGCCCAACTAATAGGTACTGAAATGATGCCTGAAGTGCTTGTTGAGTTCCTTGAATAGCAATTAAACTTACCGCAGAGAGCCCTAAAAGTTCGAGCATAATATAAGTATTAAAAATATCGGATGAGATAAAAATACCATTTAATGCAGTGATCAAAAACCACCATAAAGGCCAGAAACGTACTTCTTTTTCGTCATCATCAAAGTATTGGGTACTGTAGAAGGTTATTGTCAAGCCAATGGTAGAGGTCATTAACAACATAATTGTGCTAAATTCGTTAATTGATAATTTTATCCCTAGTGGTGGTTGCCAACCACCAATAACTAATTCAATGGGTGCAACTTGTTGTAATACATAACCTGCTTGTAGTGCACATATTACAACTAAAGCAATTGAGCTAATAACACTTATTATACGGCTTAATTGGATATTACCTGCGACAAAACAAATAATAGCAACGGTCATAGGTACTAGGATTAATGCAGGAATTGAAAAGACCGTGATGAAAATATCAATCATCTTAATGCTGACCTCGCACATCGTTGTTACTTGTTTCATCTAGCACTTCTGATTGGCTAGCGGTTTCTTCTTTTTGTACAAGTCGAGCAAATTTAGCTATTTTAGACGCTAAGTTGAGACCTAAAGCGGTACCTGCAGCAGCAACAATAATTCCGGTTAGCACCATCGCGTGTGGAATAGGGTCAATCGCATTAGGGTTAGTGTGTGCTACAGCAAGCAACAACATAAAAATAGCAATCCCAATAACATTTAAACCAAGTAGCTTACGGATAAAATCGGTATTTAATAAAAAACCCAGTAAGCCAATCGCGAACAATAAAATTGAACATAGGGTATATAAATTAGTTTGAGTAAACTCCATTACGCATGCCCTTTGTTAATCGATTCAAAACAAAGAAATAATATCAAGGCAATGGCAAATGTGGCAAAAAATTCAATGACTAAAATAATGGCGCCTGCAAGTTCAACCGGAAATGTCAGAAAAGACATTGACTGCAAGTAAAGCAGGGCAGCAACGGCTAAGAAGGCTATTAATCCAGACGACATAAATAAACGGTAACGTAATTTAGTAAAATCAATGACTTGTACGTTCGCTAAAGACAATAACACTAAACACCCCGCTAGTAATGCCGATGCTTGAAAAGCACCCCCAGGCTTGGATGAGCCTATCCACAGTAAGTAACCGGCCATAATAATGGTTAACGGAATAAAGACCTTGGCAATGAGTAAAACTTGAGACTCTTCTTGAAGTTTAAATGTTAATATCGGAGTATCTAAAATGTAAGGTAATACCGCTATTGCCACACAGAGAAAAACAGCAAATTCGATGAAGGTATCGTAAGCACGGTAGTTTAAAAGTACGGCAGTAACCCTATTAGTTACACCTGTTTTATCAAGGTGATTGACGGCTAATGCTTGTAACTCATTATTGTGTAATGGCTGATTAAATAAAGCAAATATGAAAAACACCGTAAAAAGGGTGACTAAAATAACAATCAATATTTTTTCAATAACATGACGATTGTTTGTCAAAAATTTTATCAAAGGTCACCTCTAGTCTTTTTTTCAGAGGGCTTATCGATAGACAACTTTCTCCATGATGCCAGCAACATTGCACCGGTTAATCCTGCACCAATAGCCGCTTCAGCGATCGCAACATCAATAGCCTCCAACTGGATCCAACAAAGTGTGATCACCAGCCCAAGACTTATAAATAAAACAATGGCAGTAAACGACTGCTTCACTAAAAACATTGAACTAGCGATAACCAAGACACAAATACATAATAAAATATCAACGGATAAGTCTATATTCATCTATCATTTTTCCCGTTTGTATTGTGATTGCCATCGCTCTCACTGATTTGTCTTCTGCGCTCATGTCGGGCAACTAAATGACAACTCGTTGCACTAGTGAGTAATAACAACGCCCATACCAAGAGAACTTTTATTCCCATAGAGACACTATTTACTTGTGGTAGCAAACCTAAGGTGATTAAGCCTAACCCTAAATTATCTGATTTAGTGAGGGCGTGTAAGCGACAAAAAACGTCAGGGAAACGTAATAACCCTAAGGTTCCAGCAATAAAAAAAATGCAACCAAGCGACAGCATTACTACCGTAAATAGGTTAGCTATCATGTTTGTGGTTATCCGAAGTAGAAGTAGGGTCGATAGGTTGTTCTGCCAACTTTAAAAATGCAATCACTGTAATTGACGCCAATAAAGTAAAGACTAACGCAACGTTAGTTATTACTTCGTTATTTTGTAATACCGACAAGATAATAACAATTGTTGTGCCTATAGTGCCAAACAGTTGAGCGGCTAACATACGGTTAGCGTTGTCAGGCCCAATTAATACTCTTATTAACCCTATAATTAAACAAAGCAGTAAAAGAACAATCACAGCAATATAAAAAACAGTCACTTTTAACTCACTTTTCTTGTTGATGAATCTTGGTATTGTGAAGAAATATCTAAACTATACAGTTCACAAATCGCGAGTTCGCATTCATAGATATCTTCTAATGAACTTTTAGTGACAGCTAATACATGAACGAGCACGCTAGTAGGTTCTCTTATTACACTGACAGAACCTGGTAATAAACTCACTACATTCATAAACAAATTCATTGGTGAACCTGCAGGCAAATGCTTAATAGGATAATGTATAAATTCAGGCTGTAATTTCATGTCAAAAGAGAACACTCTCACTGCTGTGTCGGTGCCCCCTTTTATGGATTGATAAAGAAAAAACCAGATGAATTTTGGTATCTTAGCGATATTAATGTAAAACGCACGATTAGCAAGGTCAGTTTTTTCAGATAATTTGGCAGAGACATAAACACTCATTGGGATAAAGACGACACCCACAAGTAGTGAAGTAATATCACCGTCAGAAAGTAAAAACCAAAAGCCGGTTAATAACAGGCTGGATATAAAGTAAAACAAGATTTAAGACTTAGTATTTTATCAATAAGATTAATCACAATTATAGGAGCTAACTACAGCAAAGCATACAAAAAATTGTCATCATTTTGTTATTTTCACTATATACTAAAAAAAAGTTTTTTACGGGCAGCCTACAGGCGAATTAATGAATTATATAATGATGGTTTCAGGGCTGGTGATGTTAATTATTGGCGGTGAGCTTTTAATACGTGGCGCTATGTCTGCGGCTAATAAACTTAAGATATCGCCATTTTTAAGTGGCTTAATCATTGTTGGCTTTGGCACCTCTATGCCTGAATTAATCGTTTCAGTTAATGCCATTATGAATAACAACGCATCAGTCGCATTAGGGAATATAATAGGGAGTAACATTGGTAATATTGGCCTTATTATCGGTACTTGTGGATTGATTGCGCCATTAGCGTTTAAGCAGTCAGCACTTAAACGTGATGCTTTGGTGATGTTAGCGGCAGTTATTTTACTTATATTAGTGGGCTTAACGGGGGCTTTTTCGTTGCTTTCGGGTCTGTTGATGCTTAGCGCACTATTTGCTTATTTAGGCTTTACTATTTATACAGAAAAAAACCAAAAAACGCCTTCTCAGAAACTCCATCAAGACGAAGGTAAAGCATTACATGCTAAGCCACATAATCTATGGCTAGTGATATTATCTGTCGTATCAGGTTTAGTGATGTTGATGCTAGGAGCACAGTGGTTTGTTACTGGTGCTACGGTTATTGCTACGCATTTAGGAGTATCACAAGCACTTATAGGTTTAACATTAGTAGCCATAGGTACCTCATTGCCAGAATTTACAATTTCGATAATGGCGGTATTGAGAAAACACATGGATGTAGCGGTTGGTAATGTTGTAGGTAGCAATATTTTTAATATTTTAGGTATTTTGGGTGTTTCTTCCTTTATTTCTCCTATTGCTTTTGAAGGGCGATTTGCTGACTTTGATCAATGGGCCTTGTTGTTTATTACGGTGGTATTGACAGCGTTTTTATTGTTTGGCCATTCAATTAGTAAAATGAAATCAGTTTTTCTGCTGTTGTTTTATGTGTTATATGTTGGGCTTGGTTACTACTTATTTAACTAGAGAATAATTACTTTTACTCAAAAGCTATAAAAAGTAATGAGCTTAGCGAGTATAAAAAATAGTACTGATTTTCGATGTTAAGAGCAAATCCGAGCATCAAGTCTTTATAGATTGACTGTTTGAAAATTTAATAACCGCTGAACAATAAAGCCAATTATTTTGATTTTGGTATGGTAGCAAAGGCGGAGCGCATAGTGATGATTAATTAAGGCTATAACTAAAGGTCATATTTTTGCCGAAAGGGTAAGATTCTGTTAAGCCTTTTTTGGCCATAAACTTGTAAGTCTCAACCGTAGTCGTCACGATTGGAGACATATCTTTGCATTCATCATCAGGTAGTTTGTGTATTTCAATAGCTTGGGGTTTAACTCTACTGTGCACAACCGTGAGTTCTACTTCATCGTTTAGCATTTGATGGGTTACCTTCAGGCCATCAAAATAGTCAATTGATGAGAAGAGTTTTTCAGTTTTACCATTCTCTAATTGTCGACACTTTAATTGCACGTAACTGCTTCTCAGTCCTTTATTCCAAGTCGTAAGCTTTGATGTTACTAAAACATTGCCTTGACTTCGTACGCTTTTTTCTTGCTTAAGGTCGAAGTTAACGATCAACTTATCAGTCGCACTAACCTGCTGACTTAGCGCAAATAAAACTCCAATAAACAATAAACGTTTAAACATTAACGTAGCCTTTTTATATAAAAATATTTAAACAGTATATACCGAGTGCAAATTATTACTATATATTATCAAGAGAAATTTTTGGATTATAAATAATGCATTAATAGAAGGGCTTACATATGATTATTGGGTTATGTTTAATATGATTTTTACTCATTTATAATAAAGAAATTATGCTACATTTACAAAAAATACACCTTTAAAATATTAACTCGCTATATATAATCGTGCATAATGTTTATTCTATCGTTAATAAAGCTCACGCAACGTTAAATGAGTTTTATCAGTTTTTTAATGGGAAGAATCTATGAATAATAAAATGTTTGGAATTGTATTTATCATTGTTGGCGTTGTTTTAGCTTTGTGGGGCTATAATATTTATGATGCTGCTAGCGCTCAGTTAAGTCGAGCATTAAATGGTGATACGCCCATTGAAGCTTGGGCAGGAATGGTTGGTGGAGTGGTCTGCGTATTAGTTGGTATCACTCGATTAAAATAAGAAGGGTTTTATATGAAAAAGTGGTCACTTATTTCCTTTCTATTTGCTTGCTCACTATCCGCTTGGGCAGATGAGTCAAAGCTAGATTTAAAGGTCTTTGCTCAACAATACTTTGATGCCATGGTCGCGAGTCAAGCACCTAATGCCACAACAAAAGAACTTGAAAATTATTTAGCTTTACTTGTTGATGATGTTGGGCATTCGCATTTACCCTATGTAACCGATGATTCTCGAGAGGCAGATGGGAAAATATCAATGCGTAAAGGTATGACCTTTTATTTAGGTGCGCACACTGAATATCAAGCGGAACTGTTGGATGTATTTATTTTTAATCATTCAGCCATAGCGATTAGATATAAGAATAGCGCTAAAGGTATCCATCCTCAAAATAACCAACCGATAGCTTATGTTCAAACGATGATGGAAGTCTTAGAAATAGAAAAGGGTAAAGTGGCAGTGATACGAAAGTATCATGAGTAAATACTCAGAGTAGCCTTTAAAAAGAGTAAAAAAACGATAATTTAGTACAAGTATGAAATATTAAAAGGTAACGCTAGTAATAGTAATGAGCGTTATAAAATGATCATATTTATAAAAATATGAGCGTGACATTAACCAGTTATTTTTTTATTTAAAAAAAACCTGTTTGTTATACTGACAAACAGGTTTTTTATTGGATTATTTTTGCGATATTGAAATTATTCTTCACCTTCAATTTCATCAGGTGTGATACTAGCAGCATGGTGGCCTTTAGGCCCTGCATTTAGTTCATAATCTACGTCCTGACCAGCTTTTAATGTACGGTATCCTTCCATTTGGATTGTTGAATAGTGCGCGAAAATATCTTCACCACCGTCCTCTGGACGAATAAAACCAAACCCTTTTGCATTATTAAACCACTTCACTGTACCGTGAGCCATACTTCAACTTCCTTCTATATTCATCGGTAATTAGGTATGCTTGCCTAAAAGCATTAACATAAATATATTTGTGATTAAAAAATAATCACTAAATTAAACAGTAGACAACCTCTGAAAATAATCAAGTTTATTTTATAAGTAATTTACAAATTTAATTTTTTGTAAATGTTAAAGCAAAATCACCCGGTACAGACTAATATAAAATTATGAGCAAGTGGAAAGAGTTAATAGATAATCAGGAAGTTCTTGAAGAAGAGTTCGTTGAGCAATTTGAAAAGCCCCCTATGTATACTGTCATTTTACTAAATGATGACTATACACCGATGGATTTTGTTATAGATGTGTTGTGTCGATTTTTTAATATGAACTCAGACAAGGCGACTGACGTAATGTTAGAGATTCATTATAAAGGCAAAGGTCGATGCGGTACTTTTACTTCTGAAATAGCAGAAACAAAAGTTGAGCAAGTAAACCAATACGCATTAGAAAATGAGCACCCATTGCAATGTACAATGGAAAAAGCGTGAATTCGCATGGTTTAAAGTGGAGTAGTCTATGCTGAACAAAGATTTAGAAATATCATTAAATATGGCTTTCCGTCAAGCCAAAGACTCTCGTCATGAATTTATGACGGTGGAGCATTTATTATTAGCTTTATTGGATAACCCTTCATCAATTGAAGCACTCAAAGCATGTGCAGCTGATATGGGAAAAATCCGTAAAGAATTATTAGATTTTATTGCAGAAACAACGCCTGTGATCCCCGAAGGTGAAGTAGAGCGTGAAACTCAACCTACGTTGGGTTTTCAACGGGTATTACAACGTGCAGTTTTTCATGTGCAATCTTCTGGAAAAAGTGAAGTTACTGGTTCAAATGTATTGGTTGCTATTTTTAGTGAGCAAGAATCTCAAGCCGCTTATTTTTTGAAAAAATCAGATATTAGCCGTTTGGATATTGTTAACTTTATTTCTCATGGGATATCTAAAATAGAACATGTTGATTCTCCTCAATCGACTGATGAAGCACAAGTAGGAGAAGAGCCACGCACTATTGAGAACTTTGCCACTAACCTTAATGAAGAAGCTAGAAAAGGTAATATTGACCCATTAATAGGTCGCGATAGTGAATTAGAGCGCACGTTGCAGGTATTAAGCCGTCGCCGTAAAAACAATCCGTTGTTTGTTGGTGAAGCAGGGGTAGGTAAAACAGCTATCGCTGAAGGCCTTGCTAATCTATTGATTTCTGATGATGTGCCTGAATTCTTAGCTGAAACTACTATTTACTCACTTGATATGGGGGCATTATTAGCAGGAACCAAATATCGTGGTGACTTTGAAAAACGTTTTAAAGGCCTATTAAAAGAATTAGAAGAAGATGGTAATGCTATTTTATTCATCGATGAAATTCATACTATTATCGGTGCGGGTGCCGCTTCTGGTGGTATGATGGACGCTTCTAACTTAATAAAACCGCTATTATCGTCTGGTAAGTTACGCTGTATGGGTTCAACAACTTATCAAGAATACCAAAGTGTCTTTGAAAAAGATCGTGCCTTAGCCCGTCGTTTCCAAAAAATTGATGTGGTTGAGCCAAGTGTTGAAGACACCACTAAAATATTGCAGGGCTTAAAAGAAAAATACGAATCACATCACGGTATTCGTTACACCAACAAAGCATTGCGTGCTGCTGCACAATTGTCAGCTAAATATATAAATGAGCGCTTTCTCCCTGATAAAGCTATTGATGTTATTGATGAAGCGGGTGCTAAACAACAACTTGTTGCTGCTTCTAAACGCAAAAAAGTGATCAATAATAGCGATATCGAATCGATTGTTGCAAAAATGGCAAGGATCCCAGAAAAGTCAGTTTCATCAACAGAAAAAGACAGCCTTAAAACATTAGACCGTAATTTGAAAATGGTTGTTTTTGGTCAAGACCACGCTATTGATGAATTAACCTCTGTTATTCGACTATCCCGAGCTGGTTTAAGCAGTGAACAAAAACCCGTAGGTTCATTCCTCTTTGCCGGTCCTACAGGTGTTGGGAAAACTGAAGTAACTCAGCAGTTAGCTAAAGCTTTAGGTGTAGAGTTACTTCGCTATGACATGTCTGAGTATATGGAAAAACATGCGGTTAGTCGTTTAATAGGCGCGCCTCCAGGCTATGTAGGCTATGAACAAGGTGGGTTATTAACGGATGCTGTCATTAAACACCCTCATTCTGTGGTATTACTCGATGAAATAGAGAAAGCACATGAAGATGTATACAACATTCTCCTACAAGTTATGGACCACGGAACTCTAACCGATAATAATGGCCGTAAAGCTGATTTTAGAAATATTGTGCTTGTGTTAACTACAAATGCTGGCGCACATGAAATAACCCGCCAATCAATCGGTTTTAAGCAGCAAGATCAGTCGATTGATGCGATGGGTGAAATTAATAAAACCTTTTCGCCTGAATTTAGAAATCGCTTAGACAATATTGTTTGGTTTAATCATTTAGATGAAGTCGTTATTCAACAAGTTGTTGATAAATTTATTGTTGAGTTGCAAGCTTTACTGGATGAAAAAGGCGTTTCATTAGAATTGACTAAAGAAGCTAAGAAATGGTTAGCGGTGAAAGGATATGACAAAACGATGGGTGCTCGTCCTATGTCTCGATTAATTCAAGAGCAATTAAAGAAGCCTTTAGCGAATGAACTATTGTTTGGTGATCTCACTCATGGTGGTGTTGCAAAGGTGGGGGTTAAAAAAGACAAATTAGTGCTTAGTTATATACAGAAGAAAGAATTAGTTGAGCACTAGGTTTTAGCACAGAACAATAAACGCTGTGGTTAGAGAGCGTTTATTGGCCTTATCTGAAAGATATCAAAATATATTTATCAATAAAAAAGCCGCTTAGGAATTATCCTAAACGGCTTTTTTGTGTTTATATTTTAATTTAACTTGAGCGTTTAGCTTGCACAGCGGCTGATAGCTCGTCTAACAAATCTACACTGGTGTCTAAATTAATACAGGCATCTGTTATACTTTGTCCGTAAGTTAGTTTGTTTACATCAACAACTTTTTGGTTACCTTCAACGATGAAACTTTCGACCATTACACCAAATACAGCTTTATCACCTTGCTCAATTTGAGCTCTTAATGAACGGGCAACATCAATTTGCTTATTGTGATCTTTATAACTATTTCCGTGGCTACAATCGATCATAATACGATTTTCTAAGCCAGCCTTAGCTAACACTTCGCCCGTAGTCTTAATATCTGCGAGGTGGTAGTTTGGTTCTTTACCGCCACGCAATATAACGTGAGCATAAGGGTTACCATGTGTTTGATAAATACACATTTGACCACTTTTGTTTGGCGAATATAACACATGGGGAACACTGGCTGCCTTTATTGCATCAACAGCAATTTGTACATTACCGTCAGTACCATTCTTAAAGCCTACGGGGCAAGAAAGTGCCGAGGCTAATTCACGATGAACTTGGCTTTCTGTCGTTCTAGCGCCGATAGCACCCCAGCTTATTAAGTCTGAAATATACTGACCGGTAACCATATCTAAGAACTCAGTGCCCGCAGGTAAACCGAGTCTATTAATATCCATCAATAATGAACGTGCTAAGTTTAAACCTTTAGCTACATGGAACGATTTGTCTAGATCAGGATCACTGATAAGTCCTTTCCAACCTACAGTGGTACGTGGTTTTTCAAAATAAACCCGCATAACAATTAATAGTTCATCGCGATATTTATCATGTAATACTTTAAGTCTTTTAGCGTAATCGACCGCTGCAGTCGTATCATGAATTGAACAAGGACCAATAATGACTAATAAACGGTCGTCTTCACCATTAATGATCGCTTCAATGTCTTTTCTACTTTGAATAATAAAACTTGCTGTTTCATCATCTAATGGAATTTGTTGTGCTAATTCTTCAGGAGAAACAAGGTTTTCAATTAGCGTGGTTCTAAACTCATCGGTTTTAATAGTCATGGTATTCTAATTTATTTATTTAAAAGCGTTAATGCGCAATGAAAGTCAGCGCAATATAATTTATCGCGCTAACATAACCAAATTAACGGCTTATGTGAAATGGTTTCTGCCTTTTAAAAGATTAATTTGAACTAAGTTAATATTTATAGCGTTGTAAGCCAGTCTCATTGAGAATTTTTGCAGATATCTCTTCGACCGAAAACTTAGTGCTGTTAAGGAAGGGGATTTTTTCTTTTTTATAAAGTTTTTCAACTTCTCTTACTTCCATTCGACATTGTCTGGCTGATGAATACTTACTATTGGCTAATCTTTCCCCGCGAATATCAATTAAGCGTTGTGCGTCAATGGTTAAGCCAAACAGTTTCTTTTTGTGGGGCTTTAAGAAATCAGGTAGCGTTAAATCATCCATATCATCGTCAGTAAAAGGGTAGTTGGCCGCTTTAATGCCATACTGAAGTGCTAAATATAATGAAGTAGGGGTTTTACCTGAACGTGAGACTCCCACAAGAATAACATCAGCGTGTTCATAATTGGTTACATTTGAACCATCATCATTTGCTAATGAATAATTAACCGCATCGATACGATAATCGTAGCTATTCTCATGGATACTGTGTGTTCTATGTGCGGTTGGCTTCGCTTCTAGCTTTAGCTCTTTTTCAAGTGGAGCGACGAAGTGCTCTAAAAAATTATAAATAACACCATCGCAACTATCAATAATCTCTCTGATGTCGTTATTAACAAAAGTATGAAAAACTAAAGGAGGCATACCCGTACGTTTAGCGGCTTTATTAATTTTTATTTTCGCCGCTTCGGCTTTTTCAATGGTTTCAACAAATGAAATAGTATCGTGATCAAATTCCATGGGGAAAAGTGAAAGCAAAGCATGACCAAAAACTTCTGAGGTAATTGCTGTACCATCAGAAATATAAAAAGCAGCGCGCATTTAAAACCTCTTTATTATCAATAACTGTAACTTATTATGAAATGTTTCAAATAACATTTCAGTTTATAAAGCTCGCAGTGTAAAATGTCTTAAGCTATAAATATACTGATAAATACCCAAACTACTTGAAAATACAAGTTTCAGCAAGTCGAGAAAGGGTTAGCACCAAGGAATTGATTGAAGACAATAGTTATTCTATTATCGAAATTAATAACTTAGGAGATGACCCTTTCTCGGCTTGCCCGTAGGGAGATAAGCTAGAAAATCAGTTCTGCGTTGCGATAATTGAAAAGGTTCCCACACGGATGTGGGCCATTAGGGCAACGCAGGACGCAGTTGTCGAGAATGACCATTCTCTGCGTATCGCGTCTTAATCTGATTTCCTAGCTTAGCTCTGAAATTGCATCTTCAAGTAGCTTGGGTATTACATATAAATCTATTTATTTTTGTTTCTTTTTTTTGGAGAAGATGTCGTGCAAGAAAATGTACTTTGGTATGAAGTTTTAGGAATGAATGATGTTGACCGCGTTGGCGGAAAAAATGCATCACTCGGTGAAATGATCTCAAACCTTTCAAACGTAGGCGTACAAGTCCCGGGTGGTTTTGCCACAACTTCTTTCGCATTTAATGAATTTTTAGAACAAAGTGGTATTAATGATAAAATATATCAGCTTCTTGATAATTTAGATGTCGATGATTTAGCAGCCTTATCAAAATCAGGTGAAACGATCCGTAACTGGATTATAGAAACGCCCTTTCTCCCACAAATGCAGTTAGATATTGCTGAGGCTTACGAAAAGTTAGCTGACGGTTTTGCTGACGATGCTTCTTTTGCGGTGCGTTCATCGGCAACAGCAGAAGATATGCCAGATGCTTCTTTTGCTGGTCAACAAGAAACCTTTTTAAACGTACGTGGTTTTGACGCAGTGATGATTGCTATAAAACATGTTTACGCCTCATTATTTAACGACCGTGCTATTTCTTACCGTGTTCACCAAGGTTACGATCACCGCGGTGTTGCTTTATCTGCGGGTATTCAACGTATGGTTCGTAGTGACATTGCCTCAAGTGGTGTGATGTTTTCTATTGATACTGAGTCAGGTTTTGAAGATGTAGTCTTTATTACTTCAAGCTACGGTTTAGGTGAAATGGTTGTGCAGGGCGCGGTAAACCCTGATGAATTTTACGTTCATAAACCGACACTTGCCAAAGGTAAACCTGCAGTTGTTCGTCGTAATATTGGTAGTAAAGCCATAAAAATGATTTACACAGCGGATGAAAGTCACGGAAAACAAGTTGAAGTTGTTGATATTGAAGAAGCATTGTCAAATCAATTCTCGTTAACTGATGATGAAGTACAAGAACTTGCTAAACAGGCTGTTATTATTGAACAGCATTATCAACGTCCAATGGACATTGAATGGGCAAAAGACGGTTTAGACGGAAAGCTTTATATTGTACAAGCGCGTCCTGAAACCGTACGTAGCCGTGAAAGTGCTAACGTAATGGAACAGTTTCAATTACAAGCAACAGCTGATGTTATTTGTGAAGGTCGTTCAATTGGTCACAAAATTGGTAGTGGCCAAGCGAAAGTTTTAGCTTCTCTTGCTGAAATGGACAAAATTAAGCCCGGTGATGTATTAGTTACTGATATGACCGACCCTGATTGGGAGCCTATCATGAAGCGCGCTTCGGCGATTGTGACTAATCGTGGTGGTAGAACATGTCATGCGGCTATTATTGCCCGTGAAATGGGGATTCCTGCGGTTGTTGGTTGTGGTGATGCGACAAAACGTATTGCTAATGGTGACGATATAACGGTTTCTTGTGCTGAAGGCGATACTGGCTTTATTTATCAAGGCAAGCTTGATTTTACCGTCACAACGTCTCAAGTCGATTCAATGCCAGAAGTTCCATTAAAAATAATGATGAATGTGGGTAATCCCGATCGAGCTTTTGGTTTTGCACGTTTACCGCATGCAGGTATTGGTTTAGCCCGCTTAGAATTTATCATTAATAAGATGATAGGCATTCATCCGAAAGCGTTATTAAATTTTGATGAGCAATCTGATGATTTAAAAGATGAAATTAACGATATTATTGTTGGTTACGCTAGCCCAGTTGAATTTTATATTGCTAAATTAACCGAAGGTATTGCCACCTTAGCTTCTGCTTATTCGCCAGAGAAAGTAATCGTTAGAATGTCTG
This sequence comes from Colwellia sp. Bg11-12, assembly GCF_014076955.1. NCBI lineage: Bacteria > Pseudomonadati > Pseudomonadota > Gammaproteobacteria > Alteromonadales > Colwelliaceae > Colwellia > Colwellia sp. Bg11-12. The sequence goes on along the minus strand of NZ_JACGUZ010000046.1, from coordinate 7,431 downwards.
ATTTCAAATCTAACGAATACGCTAACTTGGTTGGTGGTGACGTGTTTGAGCCAGAAGAAGAGAACCCGATGATCGGCTATCGTGGCGCGGCACGTTATATTTCGAAAGACTTTCGTGAATGTTTTGCGCTTGAATGTGAAGCAATAAAACGTGTTCGTAACGATATGGACTTGACCAACGTAGAAGTGATGATCCCATTTGTTCGTACGGTAGAAGAAGCTGAACAAGTCATTGAAATTCTGGCTGAGAATGGCTTGAAACGCGGTGAGAATGGTTTACGCGTCATTATGATGTGTGAATTACCTTCTAACTGTTTGTTAGCCGATCAATTTCTTGATCACTTCGATGGTTTCTCTATTGGTTCAAACGATTTAACGCAATTAACGCTCGGATTAGATCGTGACTCTGGCTTAATCGCTCATTTATTTGACGAACGTAACCCTGCTATTAAAGCTTTACTATCAATGGCAATTAAAGCGTGTAAAGCACGTGGAAAATATGTTGGTATTTGTGGCCAAGGCCCTTCAGATCATCCTGATTTTGCCGCTTGGTTGGTTAATGAAGGTATTGACAGTGTTTCGCTTAATCCAGATACCGTATTAGCAACTTGGTTGTATATTGCTGAAAACCATAAACCATAAACCATAAACCATAAAGCATAATTGTATAAACTGTTTTTAACGTAAGGCTTCAGTCTTGCGGGCAGTATCATTGATAAAGGCTAGGATCTTTTAACGATAAGTTTAGTTAAAAAGTTCTTAGCCTTTTTGCTCTCTTAAGCAAAACTTGGTCATAAATCAAAACTGACGTGATATACTGAAAACATTATTAATTGTCAGTATGTTTTTCGCTTATGTCTCAAAGCTTACCTTCATTAGAACACCTAGAACTTATCGCTCCGTTGTATCAAAAGTTTTCTCAGGAGCTTGGTAAAAGTCAATATACAGGTGAAATAAATTGCCAATATAGTGCCCGTTTAGCGGTTGCTACAGACAACAGTATTTATCAACAATTGCCGCAATTGGTTTTGCATCCTAGAAGCAAAAAAGACATACAATTGATCAGTCAATTGTCTTCAACTGAACAATATCAAAGCATAAAATTTAGTGCACGTGGCGGTGGTACTGGCACAAATGGTCAAAGTTTAACGCCAGGTATTGTCGTTGACTTATCAAAATACATGAACCGTATTTTAGAAATTAACATTGAAGAAAACTGGGTACGTGTTGAAGCCGGTGTCATTAAAGATCAATTAAATGATTATTTACGTCCCCATGGCTTTTTCTTTTCTCCTGATTTATCAACCAGTAGCCGTGCAACCATTGGTGGCATGATCAATACAGATGCCTCAGGGCAAGGGTCTTTGGTTTACGGAAAAACTTCAAACCATGTGTTGGCGTTAGAATCGGTTTTAGCGAACGGTGACATGCTTTCAACATCACCAATGGCAATTGAGCAAGCAGAAGAACTTGCCACACAAAATAGCAGTTACGGCAATATTATCAAACAAGTACTCAACTCTTGCCGTGATAATCGCGACTTGATTTTAGAAAAATTTCCTCGTTTAAATCGATTTTTAACCGGTTATGATTTGGAGAATGTTTTTAATGATGACTTAAGCCAACTCGATGTTTCTCGTTTGATCACCGGTTCAGAAGGCTCATTAGCGTTTGTTTGTGAAGCAAAGCTTAACTTAACGCCGATATTAAAAGCTAAAACACTGATCGTTATTAAATATGACAGTTTTGACTCGGCACTTCGTCATTCTCCAGCATTAGTTGAAGCTAAAGCGACATCTGTGGAAACCATTGACTCAAAGGTCTTGAACTTAGCGAAGCAAGACATTGTTTGGCATTCTGTGAGTGATTTAATTACTGACGTAGAAAATAAAGTGATGGACGGTATTAATATCGTTGAATACAACGGAACAAGTATCGAAGCTCTAGCAGAGCAAGTGGCGGAGTTAACCGCACGTTTAACGCAAGACATAAGCAACAACACGGGTGTTATTGGTTACCAAGTGACTACCGATTTAAGCAGTATCAATAAACTTTATGGTATGCGCAAAAAAGCAGTGGGTTTATTAGGTAATACGCCTGGTAGTCAAAAGCCGTTAGCTTTTGCTGAAGATACTGCCGTACCTCCTGAAAATTTAGCTGATTATATTGTTGAATTTCGAGCGTTACTCGATAGTTACGATTTACATTATGGTATGTTCGGTCATGTTGATGCTGGCGTTTTACATGTCCGCCCGGCACTGGATATGTGCGATCCAGAACAAGAAAAGTTATTGCGTGAAATTTCCGATAAAGTGGTTGCTTTAACCGCCAAGTATGGTGGCTTAATGTGGGGTGAGCACGGTAAAGGTTATCGCAGTGAATATAGCCCACAGTTTTTTGGTGAACATTTATTCAACGAATTAAGAAAAATAAAATCAGTATTCGATCCACTTAATAAAATGAATCCTGGTAAAATTTGTACGCCGCTTGAGTCGAAAGAAAAGCTCGTTTCAGTCGACGATACCAAACGAGGATTTTACGACCGCCAAATTCCTATAACAGTTAAAGATTCATTTAGCTCAGCACTTGACTGTAATGGCAACGGTTTATGTTTTAATTATGATGTAGATAGCCCAATGTGCCCGTCAAGTAAAGTAACTCGTGACAGAAGACACTCGCCAAAAGGTAGAGCTGGGTTGATGCGTGAGTGGTTACGCCTTTTAGAAGCGAAGGGTGTAGATATATTGGCTTTAGAAGAAAATATTCAGCATTGGTCAGTAAAACGTTTACTCGATAAAATAAAGAATCGTTTTTCGTCTAATCAACAAGAAGACTTTTCTCATGAGGTGATGGAAGCCATGCAAGGTTGTTTAGCCTGTAAAGCGTGTGCAAGCCAATGCCCTGTAAAAGTAGATGTACCAGACTTTAGAGCGCGTTTTGTCAACTTATATCATTCAAGATACTTTCGTCCGTTAAAAGATCATCTTGTCGCTAATGTAGAAACGTTAACGCCATTAATGGCGAAAGCGCCTAAATTAATTAATTCGGTGTTATCTCACCAATGGTACGACAAGTTTTCACGTGCAACTATTGGGTATATTGATACCCCAATATTGTCTGTGCCCACCTTGGCAAAGCAAGTGAGTGACAAAAATTATAAAACTTTTGATCTCGCTTATTTAAAAAACCTAAACGCCGAGCAGCAAGCGAGCCATGTCTTGATCGTGCAAGACCCTTTTACGTCTTTTTATGATGCAAATGTGGTTGAAGCCATGATGGCGTTAATCGAAAAATTAGGTTTTACTCCGGTATTATTACCCTTTAAACCTAATGGTAAGCCGCAGCATGTAAAAGGATTTCTAGCTAAGTTTGCAAAAACAGCTAAAAATACCGCTGAGTTTTTAAATGAACTACATCAATTAAATATTCCTATGGTAGGTTTAGATGCTTCATTAACGCTTTGTTATCGCGATGAATACAAACAAACGCTTGGCGATAAACGAGGTGACTTTCATGTGTTGTTAGCCCATGAGTGGCTATTAACGGTTATAGCACATCAAAATACTAAAACCGCGCTTTCATCATTAGCCCATGAAAAGCAGGCTGTTCCTTATAAATTATTTGCGCATTGTACTGAGAAAACGGCATTAGCCGGTAGTGAAGGGCAATGGCGTGAGATATTTAAGTTATTTGGTTTAACACTTGAAAATGTCTCTGTTGGTTGTTGTGGTATGGCCGGTACTTATGGTCACGAGCAAGTAAACTTTGAAAATTCAAAAATGCTTTTTGAAATGAGTTGGCAAAATAAATTAGCTGCATTAGAGGCTAAACAAGTCTTAGTTACCGGTTACTCCTGTAGAAGCCAAACAAAGCGTTTAGGGAACATGCAGACTCGTCATCCTGTGGAGGCGTTATTATCAGCTTTTGACTAAATATTTTCATGGGCTAAAGTTATGATAAAGCGAGTCGATATAGTTTATGACAAATGTTGTACTTGTTCTAACTTGCTATGTGAATAGCTAAAATGTGAGAGGCTTTATGTCATTATCATTAAATAATACTGAAGGTGTTCAAACCAATATAACAACGGGACATGCTTTAAAAACCGCAGCGTTATCTAAGAACCAACAAGAACTTGAAGGTGAAATGGCGTTAAAGCTAATAGCCTCTGCCGCAGGTCTTGATTCCGCGGCATTACCTACCGTAGGTAATAGTGGTTATAATATCAATATAAAAGTCTAATATTGATATTAAGTATTTTTTAAACCATTAAATGCATCGTGCTGGCTTTGGTAAGCCAGCATACTTTGTTGCTTGTTTTGCTGGACCTTCCTTGAATAATCGATATAAATACCGACTACTGGCTTTTTCTTCTCCGAACTCAGCTTTCATTGCCTTCGTCAATGCTCTGATCGCAGGAGATGTGTTGTAGGTTAGATAAAACGCCCTAACAAAGCGTATAACTTCCCAATGCTGTTCTGTTAATACTAGTTCGTCTTTATCAGCAATTAACTGCGCTAAATCACTGTGCCACTCTTTAAAATTAATTAAATAGCCTTGCTTGTCGGTAGCTATTTCTTGTGCATTAAAGTGTAAGCTCATTGCCAAGTTACCGATTTTTCTGTTTCACAAATGAGGGTCATTAAAGCTTCTAGTGATAACGCATTAATTATGTTTTTATCAATAGCTATTGATCTTGCTTGAGCATGTGCCTCAACAATATAAAGTGCTGATAGGGTTACTTTACTTAAAGCTTTTTGCCATAAATCATGACTAATATTGTAGCAACCATCATCGAGTAAAACGAGGGTGTCACTTGCTTGTATTACGTTAAGGCATTGCTGGAAATCATTCGCTTGAAAAGCGGAAGTGCGCACTAAATGAAGCATACTCATTGTCGGTTAAAACCTTAATATTGTTTGATGTTGATGTAATGATGTTGAGAAATCATCACGGTTGAGTACTTGTACATTTTCAATAGAAAAATGGTTCGTTAAACCACGTTCAATCATTGAATGATGACAGACATAAATATTTTCAATGTCGTAAAATTCTAAAGCAGCAAAAGTTTTTAAGAAGTCTTTTTGTTCAACCTTCTCAGGCTGTTGCTCCGCGATTAATTGATAAACGCCATCACCAAGAAAATACAAACTAACGGCTTGTTCATAAGAGCCAAAAATAAGTGCAATATCCAGAGCATCTTTAGCATTGGCTTTTGACAATGGTGCACTGGCATTAATTATAGCAACTGATTTTTCAGGTTGAGTCATCATAAATTCCTTACAGTTGAATTAAACGATCAGCGTTTACATTCAATTCTACTAACTCACCTAAGCCTGACAAGGTAAATGCTTGATGAATATTAGTCGCTTGCTTATCACTAATATCGTCACTTAACCCACGCTTCTCTGCTGCCGTAGCACATAAATGTAAAGCAAGGTTATGGTCGTTGTGAAGCTGTTGCCATTGATGATGAGCTTGGTATTCGTCATTAGGAATGGCAAGATGCAGGCTACCATTTAAAACACCGTCTTGATAAAAAAATACTCCAACAACTTCAATACCACTTTGTAGCGCAGCGGTAACCATATTAATAGCGGTAGCTGTTAAATTACTGTTGGGTGGCGTGGTAATAACAAAGGCGAGTTTTTTCACAAGATGTCCTACATGCACAAGAAAATAGTGGCTATAAATGAATATAAAAAAACCTCGTTGACCGTGAGATCAACGAGGTTTTATATTATAAGCAATAACTCACTTACATTCTATTATCTTACGATATTAATCATCGCCGCCCATTACACCTAGAAGGTGTAATAAATGTACGAAAATGTTGTAAATATTTAAGTATAAAGAAATGGTTGCTCTAATGTAGTTTGTTTCACCACCATTAATTATACGACTGGTATCAAATAAGATTAAGCCAGACATAATCATGATAATAGCTGCGCTAACCGCTAATGAAAGTGCCGGTATTTGAAAGAAAATATTTGCAATACTTGCCACTATTACCACAATCAAACCAACCATTAAAAAACCACCCATAAACGAGAAGTCTTTTTTACTGGTTAATGCGTAACCTGATAAGGCGAAAAATATTAATGCTGTACCACCTAAGGCTTGCATTATCATTCCAGGGCCAGCAGGCATTGCTGCGTAATGGTTAAGCATAGGGCCTAGTGAGGCACCCATTAAACCAGTGAATGCAAAAATCCAAAAAATACCACTCGCTGAGTCAGCTTTTTTGTTTACAACAAACATTAAGCCAAAAGCGACTAATGTCATTATAAGTGCTGCACCATGTGGCAGGTTTAACGACATAGAAATAGCGGCAGTAACGGCACTAAAAGCTAATGTCATTGATAACAACATATAGGTATTTTTAAGTACCTTGTTAATTTCTATAGCTGAACTTTTACTAGCCTGTAAACCAATATTTGATTGCATAAAACTTCCTCTGATAACTTTAGTTATACTTTTTAGATAAGGTCGTATAAGTAGAATTCAAGAGTATTCTTAAAATTTACTTCGACATCTTGACATATTATGGCATGGTGTTTTTTAAATTACTATTATTTAGTTGCTTAAATCTGTTGATATTCATTAATAATTTGTGAACGTTTGTAACAGTCAATATTGTGGTCATTAACCATTCCGCATGCCTGCATATGTGCATAGCAAATGGTAGGTCCCACAAACTTAAAACCACGCTGTTTTAAATCTTTACACCAAGCATCTGACTCTGGAGATGTAGCAGGGCTGTTGTCACCGGTATGCCATGAATTTACAATGGTTTTGTTATTAACGAATTGCCACATATAGGCGCTAAAACTACCAAACTCCTTTTGAATATCAATAAAGCACTGCGCGTTATTAATGGCAGCGTTAATTTTGGCTCGATGCCGAATGATGCTAACGTCTTGTAAAAGTGCTTCAACTTTATTCTGATCATAAGTCGCGACAATATTTACATCAAAATTATCAAATGCTGTCCGATATCCATCACGGCGTTTTAAAATAGTGTACCAACTTAAACCTGCTTGTGCAGACTCGAGTGTAAGGTATTCAAAAAGCTTTTGATCATCATAAACAGGCACTCCCCATTCTTCATCATGATATTTTACATAATCAGGTTTTGAGGTATCAAGCCAAGAACAGCGACAAATTTTCAGGGCAGAGTTTTCATTATTCATATACAACCTTAAATGTTGTTTAAATAGCTAGCAATGTGATGTTTTTTTTAGCAAACGGTTAGCTTTCGGAAATAAATGCTTTACAAGTGTTTTTCGACACTTTAATATTCGCCTCGTCTTCAAGCAAGCAATTGTTTTAAGACATTCAGGTGAGATGGCTGAGTGGTCGAAAGCACTGGTCTTGAAAACCAGCAAGGGTTTATAGCCCTTCTAGAGTTCAAATCTCTATCTCACCGCCA
>NZ_JACGUZ010000045.1:0-1189 GCF_014076955.1 Colwellia sp. Bg11-12 | reverse complement strand
TTAGTTCTCAGGGTAGCAACACTTACAGAAGCAAGAAAAAAACTTAGTAACCAAGTTAAAGTGAATTTAAGTGATATAGGCATCAACTTTCCGATAAAAATATAACGCCCCATTAAGAGGCAAATAATGGTTGGCTAAAATAAGCGACGAAGGAGCAAATAGCCAACTGTTATTTGTCCTGCTTGAATGGCTTGTTATATGCCGAATGCTAATATTTTATAGTATAAGTAATAGGGTTATTATAATTCCAATTTGAACCTGAAGTCTGAACTTTACCTAAAACCATAAACTCTTTAATTTCTCGTCGTACACTTTTTGTTTGCATCAAAAATAAAAGTAACCAGATACCGAAACAACAAAAAAACAATAATGCGAGGCTTGGGTAGCTAAAGTATGAAAGTAATATAGCTGATAAAGCAAATATAAGAGAAAGCCACTTAAAATTTGGGCTGAACACTATCGTAACTAAAGAATCATCAAGTTGATTTCTTGAATATATGAACATACTAAACTCCAACTCCTTTTAGGCATATAACGCCCCATTAAGAGGCTTTTAATTGTTGGTTAAAATGTGGAGCGAAGCGGAACCTAACCAACTGTTAAAAGTCCTGCTTGAATGGCTTGTTAGAACACGTATCTCCATATTACTACCAAACCACTAACAACCGCACAAAGCATGTAAAAAGACATAAAAAGTTTTGTGACATTTCTTGATACTTCGTTTGCATTTTGAGCCAACACCGATCTTACTCCTACCAGCAAACTATTGTATTTAAACTTTAGAAATAAACATGGTAGTGCCAAAGATAAATTTAAGCTCAAAGACAACGGCCATAGAGCATCTTCATGAACTAACGGCAAACTATAAAAATAAAGCCCACTAAAGAAGCCCCCAATGAATAAAATAGATAATAGAAAATCTTCGAGATTATCTATCGGTTTTTTAAATTCTTCTCTTTTCGAGGGAGCAATTTTAGTCAATAGCCAAATAACTATTGGTAGAAGTAAAGTAGTGATTACCTCAGTATTTAGATTGTCCAAGCTCACCCTGTACCTTTAGTGTTCTAACGCCCATATTAAGCGGCAAATAATAGTTGGCTAAAATAGAGAGCGAAGCGAACAAAGCCAACTGTTATTTGTCCGTTTGAATTGCTTGTTAGGTGAAGTTTATTTGTAAATACAAAACCTT
>NZ_JACGUZ010000044.1:0-13239 GCF_014076955.1 Colwellia sp. Bg11-12 | reverse complement strand
AACCATTTAGCTCTTATAAAGAGAAGTTAACTTATCAAAACAGCCCTTTGGGTTACCCCTTGGAACTGGAGCGCATTCTAGACATTTCTCGCTGGGCGTCAACCCTTTTTTGTCATAACTTTGAAATAAATATTTGTTCGAGCAATTAACGTACAACCCGTAGTTTTATTGGTCTTTATTCAACCATACTTCTTCTTTATTTGGTTTTTTCTTATTCTGTTGGTATTTATATTACAAAGATCAATTAAATTTATCTTTGAAGATCCTCTAATGATCAAGTAATTTTAGTTAATAAAAAAGCCTCTTAAAAGAGGCTTTTGTCTAAACGCTTAAAATATATAAGTTAGCTTTGCTCTCTAGCAATAGCTCGATAGGCAATATCAGTTCTAAATTGCACTTCTTCCCAATTAATTTCATGTAATAATGCGTAAGCGGATTTCTGAGCTTCTGTGACGGATTCACCTAATGCAGTAGCACAAAGTACACGTCCACCGGACGTTACTATGTCGCCATTAACTTGAGCCGTTCCAGCATGGAAAGTTTTTCTGTCTGGGTGCGTATTAGTTTTCAGGCCTGAAATAACTTTACCTTTACTATAACTTCCTGGATAGCCGCCAGCGGCAAGTACAACACCTACAGCAGGACGTGGATCAAAGTCTATCTTTGCTTTATCTAATTCGCCCGCACAAGCTGATAAACATAACGCTACGATATCAGACTTTAAACGCATCATAATAGGTTGTGTTTCAGGGTCACCAAATCGACAGTTATATTCGATAACTTTTGGTGTGCCACATGCGCCGATCATCAATCCGGCGTATAAGAAACCGGTATAGGGTGCGCCTTCTTTTGACATGCCTTGGACAGTAGGATAAATAACTTCATTCATAATACGTTGATGAAGTTCTGGAGTTACTACCGGCGCAGGAGAATAAGCTCCCATTCCGCCAGTATTAGGTCCTTTATCATTGTTATAAGCACGTTTATGGTCTTGACTCGTTGCCATAGCTAAGACGTTTTTGCCATCAACCATAACGATGAAACTAGCTTCTTCACCATCTAGAAATTCTTCTATAACAACACGGTGCCCTGCATCACCGAAAGCATTACCTGCAAGCATGTCTTTAATCGCATCTTCCGCTTCGGGTAATGTCATCGCGACAATAACGCCTTTACCTGCTGCTAAGCCATCAGCTTTAATAACAATAGGTGCACCTTTTTCTCGAACATATGCTAATGCAGGTTCTATTTCAGTAAAGTTTTGGTACCAACCCGTTGGAATGTTGTGACGAGCTAAAAAGTCTTTAGTAAATGCTTTTGAACCTTCAAGTTGTGACGCTTTAGCACTAGGACCAAAAATAGTTAAACCCTCAGCTTGGAAAGCATCAACGACGCCGTCAACAAGCGGCTGCTCCGGACCAACAATCGTAAGGGCAATGTTCTGAGTTTTAGCAAAGTCGACTAGTGCAGCAGTATCGCCAGCAGATATGGCAACATTTTCTACTTTATGCTCTGTTGCTGAACCAGCATTACCTGGTGCAACAAATACTTTTTCTACTTGTGCTGATTGTGCTGCTTTCCATGCGAGTGCATGTTCACGACCACCACTACCTATTACTAAAACATTCATTTATCTTAACCCTACTTTATTTACTTGAAAATATGCTAAAAAACTTGCGCCATTATAAGGGAAGTTATGACGCAAGTCTTAAGATTATTTAGCTACTTTTGCAAATTTTAACGTCATACGATCGCTTTCTCCGATGGCTAAATATTTTTCTCTCTCTTTATCTTTCAATGCAAGTGAAGGAGGTAATGTCCAGACACCTTTTTCATAACTTGCTTTGTCTTTAGCATTAGCATTTACTTCACTACTGGCAATAAAAGTAAATCCAGCAGCTTCAGCTTGTGCAATTGTCTTATCCACAGAAACATAGCCGCTATTCATATCGTTAGCTGTTGCGCCTTTAGGTAAGCGATGTTCAACAACACCTAAAATACCGCCGGCTTTTAATGCTTTAAATGCATCAATGAATACTTGGCTTACGCCCTCTTCTCCCCAGTTATGTAAATTACGGAAAGTAAGTACCATATCGGCGGTACCTGCAGGCGCCAATTCACTTGCTTTCTTTGGCACAAAATTTGATAACTCAACTTCACTATACATCTCGTGGCTAGCCAATTTTTTTACTAATTTTTTACGCGAATTGCTGTAATAGTTGTCTTCACCCGTATCGGGGTAATGTGCGCCAATTAATTTACCTTTACCCTTTAGCGCCGGAGCTAAAATTTCAGTGTACCAACCGCCACCAGGGGTAATTTCAACAACAGTCATTGATGGATTAAAACCAAAAAATTCTAAGGTTTGCTTTGGATGACGATATTGATCACGCATTTTATTAGCAGCAGATCTATTTTCACTAGCAACAGCTTGCTCTAATTGTAGATTAGCCATAGGTTTACTTGTTTGTTCAGCGTAAGAGACACTGGCAAGTGACAGACTAATGATTGAGGCAGACAGTAAAGTTTTTATTGTTTTCATTTGCTTTTCCATATCAAGAATAAAGGTTAACTCGACATGTTATAGCAGATTTTAAAAGAAGAAACAGATAAGGGAGATAAAATAAAGGGGTTTAGCCTTGTTGAAATGTAACATTTTATCAACAAGGCTAATAAAGCAGTTAATTGAATATGCGTTAAGTTGTGAAGTTCTCTTTGAAGGAAAGAGCACGGAGCTGACGATAGTCAGTGAGTACTTTTAACGCATAAAGAGGGCTTCACAACGACAAGCATTTCATTTAATGGCGGAAGTGGCGCATTCCTGTAAACACCATAGCAATGTTGTGTTCATCGGCAGCCGCAATAACTTCATTATCACGCATTGAGCCACCTGGTTGAATTACGGCAGTAATTCCAGCTTCAGCGGCGGCATCTAAACCATCACGGAATGGGAAAAATGCATCCGATGCCATGACCGAACCTTTAACTTCTAAGTTTTCATCTGCAGCTTTAATACCAGCAACTTTAGCAGAGTAAACGCGGCTCATTTGGCCAGCACCAACACCAATAGTCATGCTGTTTTTAACATAAACAATGGCATTTGATTTTACATATTTCGCTACTTTCCAACAAAATTGTAAATCACGCATTTCATCTGTCGTAGGCTGACGTTTGGTCACTACTTTTAATTCGTCAACAGTTACTTTACCTTGATCTCTGTCTTGAACTAATAAACCACCGTTTACACGTTTAAGATCAAATTCAGTGGTTTTTGTAGACCATTCACCACATTCTAATAAACGCAGGTTAGGTTTAGCAGCAACAATTTGTGCAGCAGCTTCTGAAACACTTGGGGCGATGATAACTTCAACAAATTGACGAGAAACAATAGCTTCTGCTGTGTCTGCATCTAATTCACGGTTAAAGGCGATAATGCCACCAAATGCTGACGTAGGATCTGTTCTATATGCACCTTCATAAGCCGCTAAGATATTGTCGCCAATTGAAACGCCACAAGGGTTAGCATGTTTTACGATAACACACGCCGGCTCATCAAATTCTTTAACACACTCTAAAGCTGAATCAGTATCAGCAATGTTGTTGTAAGAAAGGGCTTTACCTTGAAGCTGCTTAGCGGTTGAAACTGAAGCTTCTTGTGCATTAGCTTCAACATAAAAAGCAGCGTCTTGATGAGAGTTTTCACCGTAACGTAAATCTTCAGTTTTAATAAACTGACTGTTAAAGGTACGTGGAAATTTGTTTTTCTCTTTGAAGTTAACTTCAGCATTTTCACTGCCGTGGGCGCTAAGCATTTTACCAAAGTAATTTGCGATCATTCCATCATAAGCAGCGGTATGCTCATATGCGGCAATAGCTAAGTCAAAACGAGTTTTGTAAGTCAATGAGTCATCATTTGTATTCATTTCTGCTAATACACGATCGTAATCTCGGGCATTAACGACAATGGTTACGTCTTTATGATTCTTTGCTGCAGCGCGAACCATTGTTGGCCCACCGATATCGATATTTTCGATAGCGTTTTCTAATGTACAATTTTCATCGCTAACGGCGTCAGCAAATGGGTAAAGGTTAACAACAACAAGGTCAATCGCACTAATATCGTTTTCAGCCATAACAGCTTCATCAATACCACGACGCGCTAAAATACCGCCATGAACTTTTGGGTGAAGTGTTTTAACACGACCATCCATAATTTCAGGATGGCCTGTATATTTAGAAACTTCAGTGACTTGTATGCCATTATCAGCTAATAACTTTGCTGTGCCGCCGGTTGATAAAATATCAACCCCTTTTTGCGCTAAGCTGCGGGCGAAATCGACAATACCTGTTTTATCAGAAACACTTAATAATGCACGTTTGATTGGGCGTGGAGTATCCATTGCTTTATTGTTAACCTTAAAGTTAGTTTAATTGTCTGGCCGTTGACATTTGTCCTTGGCAGTTATTCTTCTTTAAATAAATCCTCTACTCAATACTGAGTAGCTAGCTTGATGAAACACCTTAGCTAGAAATAAAGAAAGCACCCTAGGGTGCTTTCGATTGACAGGAACAACCTGTCTTATTTTTAGTTCATGCCGTATTTTTTTAACTTCTTACGTAAAGTACCGCGATTGATACCTAATAAGTTAGCTGCGCGTGTTTGGTTACCACGCGTATACTTCATAACTTCTTCTAACATTGGCGCTTCGATTTCAGAAAGTACAAGGTCGTACATATCATCTACATCATTACCATTTAATTGTGATAAGTAGTTACTGATCGCTTGTTTAGCTTGAGTACGTAATGGAGAATACTCAGCTTGAGTTTGGATTTTGCCAGTAACGAATGGTGATGAAATATTTTGTTCAAACATAAAGTTCAGACTCTTTCTAGTTAATTTAAATTATCAAAATACAGTTCTAATGCGTCAACTTGATCGGTAGTTGACTCTAATGCATTAAAAACAGAACGAAATTTTTTCTCTTGGTCATACGCGAGCATATACCAAGCAACGTGCTTACGAGCAAAACGGACACCCATAAAGTCACCATAAAAATTGTGCAAATCCTTTACATGCCCGATAACTATCGGACAAATCTCTTCCAATGAGGGGGCAGACAAATGTTCACCCGTTTTCAAGAAATGGTTAATCTCTCGAAAAATCCAAGGTTTCCCTTGGGCACCACGACCTACCATTACGGCATCAGCCCCAGTAAAATTTAATACCTGCGCGGCTTTTATTGCACTGGTAATATCACCATTAGCTACAACGGGAATACTGACCGCCTGCTTAATAGCTTTTATCGTTTCGTACTCCGCATCACCTTTATAAAAATCATTTCGTGTGCGGCCATGAACGACTAAAGACTGAATACCATTGTGTTCAGCAATTTTAGCAATTTCAATACCGTTGCGTGTGTTTTCACACCAGCCAGTACGAATTTTTAGTGTCACTGGCACGTTTACCGCATCAACAACACTTCGCACAATCTCTTCAACCAGTTTAGGTTCTTTTAGTAGAGCAGAACCCGCGAGCTTTTTATTGACCTTCTTAGCAGGACAGCCCATATTGATATCTATAATTTGTGCGCCATTTTCAACATTAACTTTAGCAGCAAACGCTAACTCTTCAGGATCTGAACCGGCAATTTGTACCGAACGAATACCTGCAAATTCACTATGAATACTTCGTCGTTTAGATTTTTCGGTATGCCATACTTTGGGATTAGACGAAATCATTTCTGATACGGCTAACCCTGCTCCCATTTGACAACACAGTTGTCGAAAAGGTTGGTCAGTTATTCCGGCCATCGGAGCAAGCATTACATTACTTGATAAAGTATACGAACCTATATTCATGTTGCTGTTTTTTTGAGCTACTATTCAAAAGGGCGCTAAGTTTACGTGTTTTTTAGGGAATTGAAAAGCATATAAATTGAACAATTTTTGCTTTTTTTTGCGTTTTTAATATTGACTTTTTGCAAACTATTGATGTGAGCAGAATTTGTACAAATAGCTAACAAATACTGCTCAAATAATAACAGGAATTTTGACTAATTTTTTTTACCTGAAAGACGAACCCACTCATCTTGAACTGCAATGGCATCCATCTCACACCACTGACCATAAATATTTTGCAGTTCATTCGCTTGTTCTTCTAAAACACCCGACAATGCAAGTTGGCCATTTGGTGCAACAAACTCAATAATAGTTGGCGCTAATTCACGTAATGGACCCGCTAAAATATTGGCTACTACTACATCAGCTTTAAGATTGGGTTGGTCTTTGGGTAAGAAAAGCGCTAAACGGTCTTCAATACCATTGCGTTCAGCATTAGCTTTACTTGCTTGTAATGCTTGTGGGTCGATATCAATACCAATGACTTTTTTAGCACCTAACTTGAGTGCCGCCAGCGATAAAATACCTGAGCCACAACCAAAATCAACCACGGTTTTTCCCACTAAATCTAAACCATCTAACCACGTTAAGCATAATGCAGTTGTTGGATGGGTACCGGTACCGAATGCTAAACCTGGATCAAGCATTACATTTACTGCATCGGGGTCAGGTACGTCACGCCAGCTTGGGCAAATCCATAAACGATCACCGAATTTCATCGGATGGAAGTTGTCCATCCATTCTCTTTCCCAATCTTTATCTTCAAGTTGCTCTAATTTATAAGCCATGTCATTCCTATCGGGATGAATGCTTTTCAGATAAGTAAGTGTTTTGTCCATATCATGGCTGGCATCGAATAAGCCCATCACCACGGTATTATGCCAATAGATAACTTCGTCACCCGGAAGAGGCTCATAAATAGGGGTATCTTGAGCGTCGATGAAGGTTACGGCTTGAGCGCCACAAGCACTTAACCAATCGCTATATTTTTCTGATGTTTCTTCATTCGCACTCAAGCGAAGTTGTATCCAAGGCATGAAAAGTTCTCACTATAAATTTTTCACTAGTTTAGCATTTGTTAGTTAATACCTACAAAGACTTCTGCTAGAGTGTTAAGACAATATAAAATATTCTACCTGGTCTATTAAGGAACGCTATGATGCTCGATCTTCTCCCTGATTTATATGACATTTACCCTAACGCATTAACATTGGCTCAACCGCTATTTACCGATTATGGTAAAGATAAAATATTCTATGGGGAAATAGTTACTGTTGATTGTTTTAATGACAATTCAAAAGTTAAAGCCTTGGTTGATACCGATGGTACAGGTAAAGTGATGGTTGTAGACGGTAAAGCAAGTATTACTCATGCACTTTTAGGTGATATGCTTGCTGAAAAAGCGGTTAAAAACGGCTGGCAAGGTATTGTTATTAATGGCTGTATCCGTGATGCAGGTACTATTGCAACACTCCACTTAGGTGTTAAAGCATTGGGGTGCTGCCCTATCAAAACCGAAAAGCTAGGTATCGGTGAAGTGAATATTCCCATTACTTTTGCGGGTATATACTTTATTCCAGGACAGTTTATATACGGCGACAAAAATGGTTTAGCCATCAGCGAAACACTTTTATCACTACCATCTTAGTTATCCATTGAGCTAGCGGAAATATAAAAGAGACAACAGAAGACAATACAGGTTATTTATATGAAATATTTTCCAATTTTCCTTGATGCTAAAAATATATCGGCGATGATTGTTGGTGGTGGTGATGTTGCCGCACGTAAAATTGAATTACTGCTAAAAAGTACGACAAATATTACCGTGATGGCTGAAAGTTTATCCCCCAGTGTTCAGCGCTTAATTGATGCACATGAATTGCATTGGCTAACGCATAATTATAAGAGTGGCTACTTTTCGGGTATTAATTTAGTCATTGCGGCTACTGATGATAGTGATGTTAATAAAGCCGTGGCAGCTGAGTCGCAACCTCTTAATATTCTAACCAATGTAGTAGACCAGCCAGAGCTATGTACTTATATCACGCCGGCTATTATTGATCGTTCACCGATGATTATTGCTATGTCTAGCTCCGGTAGTGCTCCTATACTATTAAGAATGCTCAGAGAGCAAATTGAAAAAACACTCCCCAATGGCTATGGTAAGCTAGCAGACTTTTCTTTCAAATTTCGAGACCATGTAAAAGCAAGAGTGAAAGGGTTGCGCAATCGCCGTACCTTTTGGGAAAGTATATTAAGAGGTCCTATTGGTGAAAATATTTTACAGGGGAATGTACAAGAGGCTGAACAACAACTTATTACCAGTATAAAAAAAGAAATAGCCCCACCCGTGGGTGAGATTGTCTTTGTTCATACGTTAGACGGTGATCCTGATAAATTAACATTACAAACTCACCGTGAAATGCAATTTGCTGAGGCGGTACTTTATGATGATGACGTTAATATTGATCTCATTGAATATATACGCCGTGACGCTGAGAAGTACCCACAAAGTATTACTTCAACGATATTAATCAATTTTCAACATGCCATTGAACTTGCAGAGAATGGACAAAAAGTTATTTATCTATTAGCCGGACATACCGCTTTACCAGACAACTCGGCATTAGCCGCAAGTAATATTCCAACAAAGCAATTAATCAGTGGCGTGTAATTAAAACCCTACAAAATTTTATCTTTGTGGGAGCATTAGGTTACACCTGACTGTAAAAATAAATAAGGCGTTAAAGACACTCTTTAACGCCTTGAAAAAGTGATACTTTGCGCAAAGTCCACTTCATCTGGAGATGATGATTTTAGTTCACTAAAAACGGCGAACTACAACGACATGACAAATGAAACTAATTTATCTCGCTCACTACTATTTAATGCCATAAAGCGATCAGTCACTTGCTGTGCTTCGCCGCCATGCCAAAGTATTGCTTCTTCTACCGTACTCGCTCGACCGTCATGTAAAAAGCCCGCAGCAGGATTTACCGTTTTTGTTAAACCAATACCCCATAACGGGCGGGTTTTCCACTCATTACCTGTTGCCATAAAATCACGGCGATTGTCGGCTAAGCCTTCACCTAAGTCATGTAATAGCATATCGGTGAATGGGTAGATATGTTGCCCTTTTAATGATTCTGCTGCAGGAAGTCCACCAATTGAAACATCACCCTTTGCGGTAGTAAAATCCGGTTGATGACATGAAGTACACCCTACCTCCTCAAAATGTAACGCACCAGCAATAACCGCTTTATCCTTTATTTGTCGTCTAGCAGGAACGGCTAAGGTTTCAGCATAGAAAACAACGTCATCTGAAAACGCTTGGCTTGCTTCAGTATTCCCTTGTTCGTCAACACCTGTATCAACAAAACCTGTGCGCGTCACATAACTGTCATGTAAAAATGTATTAGCGATACTTTCATCAGGAAATAATGGATTGGTAATCCCCATATCCCCACGTAATGCCCCAAGTGATTGTACACGCACACTGGGTGTACTCGCCTTCCAGCCAAAACGCCCTAGAGATATAGGAATAGGATCATTGTTTTTTGCTTTTACAGCATCGTAGACCCAATTCGGTCGACCAGAAATTCCATCGCTATTACTGTCTAATTCATCACTTAGCGCGAGAATATCTTTTTCAGGAATAAGCTCTAACAAGCCTAAGCCAAAAATCGGCATACTATTGCGTGGACTATAACGCACATCAGCCTGCATAACTGCACTGTCTAGTTGTTGGTTTTTACTAACGTCGTAGGCATTATCAATCGTAAATAGGGGTTTCTTTAATTCAACAGTCTGACCATCAGAATAAGTGACTGTATTAAATTCATAAGCGAGGTAGACATTGGCTTGGCCAACAAAAGGGTTTTCTTGCCAATCATCACGTGCTTTTAATACACCTCGGTGGAATAACTGTGTACCAAAGCCTTCAACAGGAATATTTTGACAATAGTTATTGTCAATAGACGGCTTTATACATTCACCGTCGTCAATACTTATTCTTAAAAAGATGCCTGCGCTGGAGCCTAGTAATATCCGTTGCTCACCTTTGGGTACGGTCAATGTTGATGAACGCCCGTCACGTTGGTGACAAGAATTACAGTCTTGGTTATTAAAAACCGGCCCTAAGCCATCTAATTCTGGATGCTCAGTATTAGGAGCTGTAATAAAAGCCATTTCAAAATTAGCATCGCCGTTGAGATGTTTTACTAATTCTACTTCGCTAAGTGTAGTGATAGGTGTTGAGAAACCATGCCCTGAATCACTTGCGTCAAATGCAGTCGCTTGAGCACCTAAGTTCTCAACAAAAGTATAATCAGGGTAGTTAGGCGTTATCGTTTCATTACTTTTTGACTTACTGTCACTATTACAACCACTAATAAAAAGTGTTGCCAATAAAAAAATGACCAAAGTCTTAAGCTTATTGATGTGATTAACATTATTTTGCATAAAATTTATCTATTCGTAATAAAAAGGTTGTGCATCCTTGCACACATAACATCCTGTAAGGGGTCGTTGGTTGATCGTTAATTAACTATTCCATTCTTTCAATAATGTCAGCACATCATTCTCTAGTGACGCTTGTAAAATACCTAGCGCATCTATAGCGGTTTGGACACGTACACGAGCTTCTACATCATTAATAGCTTGTCTGAATGGCATATCGTTGTTGCCGGAGATCGCTTTGATCGCATTAATTGCTGAAAGAATTTCAGTATCGACACGTACAGCTAGCTCGCTATCAGCGGCTTTGATAAAATCAATAATACCAATATCAGAGGAAGATTGTGCTGATGTGCGCCCTAAGTACACATTGTGGACACCTTGAATATTGTTAGTAAAGTCAGCTAATGAATTCCAGCTGTATTGCGACTCAACGAGTGAAGTATCCGTTGAGTTAATATCACTACCAAAAGGTTCTGCAATTTTTCCGTTACCGACCTCGTCAACAATTCCTATTAAACCATTAATTAACTCTTGAACTACGCCTAACTGAGAGGCATAAACATCGTTGCCCGGTGTCAATAAAAAGGCTTTATATGCAGAAGAGTTTAAATCGTTAGCGTCATGCCTAACGGTCCAAGCGTCATAGAGAGATTGTGTGTATTCGCGGAATACTTCAGCAGTAGCGGCCAAATATTCTCGCTCTAATGCCGTCATTTCATCGATAGCTTTTGCATTGTCAGTTAAACCATCACCAAAAAGTAAAAACTCCATGGTATGAAAGCCTTGAACGTCATCATTAAATAGCTTAATTACGTCAGCATTAAAGCCACTCTGTGTTGCTAGTAAACTTTGTAAATCACTGGTATTCAATGGCCATGTATCTAAATGTGGATCAATCGAAAGTGCATCTACTGGACCAAAAATATGTGCTTCACCCTGCTCCCAAGGAGAACGAACGGTTTGCCACGCTTCTTGGCTTGCCGCTAACGTTGCTTGTGAAGGTGAGTTTAATAGAGAGAGTGTCGCTAAGTGAAACATCTCTGCTTTAGTATTAAGATCATTGTAGCCTTCAACAATAATATCATTGGTAATATTCGCTATCATAGGTTCCGCATCAAAGGTAAAACCTGTTGGCTCAACAATTGTTGGACTTGGTGTAGTATCAGAAGAACTACTGCCACCACAAGCAGATAACAATAAGAGTGCTGCTGAAGTAGCTAAGAGTGAAGTTTTTATTAACATTTATATTTCCTTAAATAAATATTTTTTCGTCTTTTAAATTAATGATTAAATTGAAAAATAATAGCCCATTGATAAGCTAAAGCTTTGTGTACTATCGAGATTATCTTGTGCGTAATATTTTTCGGCAAACTGCGCTTTCAGTACAATATTTTTAGTTGGAATAAAGTTTACGCCGACAGCAATTTCTTCAATATCAAAACGCGCTGTTGCCGCACCACTTTCTAAGGCTTTAACCGGGTTGGCGTAATCGTATGATGTGAAAAAATAAAGCGGCTTAGTTAAACCAAGTAAAGACTGACTGTTATAGGCAACCTCTAGAAAAGCTGATTCAGCTTCACTACCCAACTGAGCGAAATTACCCGGTTTTAATCCTGGAGTGGTTTTATTCGCTGAAGTGATGGATGGACTGTTCTCTAATTGACCGAATAACAACTGACCTCTGACTATTAAATCTTGATAGCGATACACACCGTTTAAGCCAAAAATTGTTAAATTTCCGTTACCCGATATATTATTGGTGTTGTTACGGTTACCACTGGTATTGCCAGTATAAAAACTCGCACCAATACCTGAGCCATTTTTAAGATCGCCATAGTCTACGCGTAAGGTAAATGCTAGGTCGTCGGCATTAACGGTTTCAAAACGCTTTTGATGACCACTTGCTACCCAACGGTAAGTACGAAAATATTCAGAATTGAGACCCGTAGTTACGAGTGCTTGTGCTTTTAATCCTTGCCAATTTGTGGTGAAGTTAACACCTGTTTCATGCCAAACCTGAGGGATAAGGGTTGATTCGCTCCAATGACGCTCGGTAGTAAAATATTGATCAGGTTTATGTAGCTCAGTACCTAAACCGACAGGGACAAAAATTCGCCCTAATTTAATCGCAAAATTTTCATTATAAGCATAATTTAGTGCTAATTTTTCAACAAGCACTTCTCCTCCTGCTTCGATCTCAGTTTCAAATTCACCAAACTCTTCAAAACCATCGTATTCTAATGCAGCACCTGTTCCCCCATGTTCATACTCTAACTCGATTTCAACTTGCCACTGGCGATCAAACTGGTAACCAAATTCTAAGACAACACGCTCAACATCAGTCTTGCTTCGTTTTTCTGGATTTGTGTCTTGCGTATTACGAAAAACATCTTCTGTTTTATAAAGCACACTGCCGTATGATTTAATTTGCCAATTTTTGTTAGGTGAATAATCACTGACTTTATGACTACTGGCAGCCGAGACCTCTAAAGTTAGCTTGCTAAGTGCTCTTTTTAACGCTTCAATTTGTTGTTGCTGTTTAACGAAATTAACCTCTGTGGTTTGATCATTAGCCTGTGCAAGATTAAGTAAACTTGCCAGATAAAATGTTACTACCATAAAAACTTTCTTGTTCATCTCTCACCACGAATACAAATGCGAATCACTTTTATTTGCGTTTATTGTAATAAGCTCTGATACAAATTGCAAACAATAATAGTTCTCATTCGTGATTATTTTTATTCTCTTTGTTAGCTACCAAATTTTAGACATAAAAAAAGACGCCGAAGCGTCTTTTTCTCAGTTCTCGTGAGAACTAAAATCAGGAACTAGTCAATGATTTTAGATACAACACCAGCACCAACTGTACGACCACCTTCACGG
>NZ_JACGUZ010000043.1:0-3568 GCF_014076955.1 Colwellia sp. Bg11-12 | reverse complement strand
ATCGATGTAAGCACCGACACCACTAGATATCTGCCACCAGAAACGAAAATGGAGTTAGCCGTACAAGCCATCTGGAGTGAGTTATTAGGACAAGACAATATTAGCGTCGATGCCAACTTCTTTGAGATAGGCGGCCATTCACTGTTAGGTATCCGTCTTGCCAGTGCTTGTCGTGAGCGCCTGGGTGTAGAGTTACCACTAAAAGTACTTATGGAAGGACCAACTATTCGTTGCTTAGCAGAGCAATGCGACTGGTACGAAACACAACGTCAAGTGCTTGCCTGTGCAGATCAATTGAGTAATGAACGAGAAGATTCAGAAAGGATTGTAATATGAATACACCGCATATTATCAATAAATGTGCAGAACTCGGTATCAAGCTCAGCCTTGATACCGAGGGACTAGCCCTTGGAGGTAACACCAAGGCGTTAACAGCAGAATTATTGGCACTTATAAAAGCTCATAAACAGGCATTAATAGCTCACATTCAATCATTCTTGCCACATAGCAAGAGTGGTAGTGGCATTGCAAAGGTAAGTCGCGCAAGCGATTTACCTCTGTCACCAGCACAAATGCAGTTATGGTTAGTCAATGAAATTCAAGGCCAGTCTCCTGAATGTAATATGCCTGGTGCCTGTAAAATTGACGGGGTATTTCACTTTGAACATGCTCAAAAAGCGCTGACGGATATCATTCAGAGGCACGAGATTTTACGTAGCTGTTACCGGAAAAACGGCGAATCACCAGTGCAAGTAATACAAGAAGAATTTGACTTTGCTATTGATCATCATGATTTAAGATTGCTGCCAAATATAGCACAAAAAAATGCTTTAAACCGGTTGCTTGAAAATGATATTAACAAGCCGTTCAATTTAGAAAACGATATAATGTTACGCGCCAGCTACATTGAGTTAGGTAACGCTGAGCAGCCGCATGGCGTATTATTGTTTAACACCCACCATATCGCATTTGACGGTTGGTCGATGGACATACTTCATCGCGAGTTTTTCACTTTATATCACGCAAATATTTCCGGGGCGAGCAATCCTATACCACCGATGTCAATTCAATATGCTGACTACGCAAGTTGGCAATTGGAGAAAACTCATTCGCCGGCAATGCAATTACAAGTGAAGTATTGGCAAGATACCTTACAGGACTTACCTGTTGTCCATAGCTTTCCATTAGATTTTATTCGTCCTGATATAAAATCACACCAAGGGGCTGTTGTCACACAGCCTATTTGTGCAAAAACGGCAAAAGGCCTCGGCAAGCTTGCCAATCAATATAAGCTCACGCCCTTTATGTTGTTACATGCTGCTGTTGCCATGGTGTTATCGCGGCATAGTGGTAGCAAAGATATCGTTATTGGTACGCCGGTTGCAAACCGGCTTGAAGCCGAACTTGAACCCCTGATAGGCTTTTTCGTCAACACCTTATTGCTCAGAGCTAACACCAAGCATAAGACATTGGCGGCGTATTTAGCACATATTCGTGAGCTAAATATCAACGCGCAATCCAATCAGGGGATAGCTATTAATCAACTCGTTGAATTACTCAATCCACCTAGAAGCAGTGCTTACAATCCGCTATTTCAAATAATGCTCACCATTGACAATAATTTTTCTGCGGGCGGAAAAGCCCTGTCAATGGAACTTGCGGGTAGCAAACTTTCAATCATGGCGCCAGACACAGTTGCAGTAAAATCCCAGTTTGATCTTGATGTTAATATTCAATTAAATGATCAAGGCGGAACGGTCAAGTGGGTATATGACACAGCATTATTTTTCGAAGACACTATTCGTCAAATCAATAGCCATTTATGTCAATTTTTAACGGCACTCTCCCAACAAGCCGATCTAAATAATGCTGACATCGCACTTGCACAAATCTCCATGTATGATGCCAAGCAAACTAAAACTCTCGTTAATAAACTAAACGGTGATATTGCAGTATTTAATCAGCACAGCTGTATTCAAACCTTGTTTGAAAAACAGGCTGCCACCAGCCCTGACAATATTGCCGTTACATCTCATGAAGCACAACTGACTTATGGTCAACTGAATAGACAAGCAAACCAACTAGCACATTATCTGCGCAGCCAATACCAGATCAAACCCGACACCTTAGTGGGTGTTTGCTTAGAGCGCTCGTGCGATATGCTCGTCGCGATCTTAGCAATTTTAAAAGCAGGTGCTGCCTATGTTCCACTCGATCCGGCTTATCCTCATGCCCGCTTAATGGACATGGTAGAAGATGCTAATTTACCGCTCATTATTAGCCAAAATGCATTAAGTAAAGCAGTCACCTTTAAAGGCTACAACACACTATTTATTGATCAAGTAGATTACTCTACCTGTCCACAAACGAATATCAACCCTTCAAGTTTTGGCCTTAAAGGCAGCCATTTGGCTTATGTTATTTTCACATCAGGCTCAACCGGTCGCCCCAAAGGCGTGATGGTAGAACATAAAAACCTGCAGCATTTCATCCTCAACACTGATTCTCGCTACAAGCTCAGCGCCGCAGACAAGGTTTTACAATTATCAACCATGAACTTTGACATTTTTGTTGAAGAGATGTTTGCCACCTTATGTAGTGGTGCCAGCCTAGTACTTCGTAATGAAGACTGCATGTCAGGCGAAAAAGCATTCTCTGAATTCTGTCAGCAACACGAAATTTCAGTGATTAGCCTGCCCACTTCCTTTTGGTTGCAACTTAATGCTGATAACAGACAAGTATCATTTGCTTCATTGCGTATGGTGATTTTAGGCGGAGAAGCACTGCCTATTGATGCAGTTAACCGCTACTTTGACGCCGTAAAAGACGTTGAAATGATCAACAGTTATGGGCCAACTGAAGCAACAGTAACCGCAACTAGCTACCACATTCGTCATCAAATAGCGGCAGAGGTCTTGCCTATTGGTAATGCCAACGTAAACACCAGTTTGCTTATTCTTGATGATGAGCTCAACCCTGTGCCTCAGGGAACCGTAGGAGAATTGTATATAGGCGGTGCTGGCGTGGCACGTGGCTACCTCAATAGACCTGAACAAACGGCAGAACGTTTTATTGATAACCCTTATCGCGAGCTATTCATCTGCCAAAGCCATCAGCGTCTTTATAAAACCGGTGATCTGGTACGCCACAGAGCAGACAACAATGTAGAATTTATTGGTCGTATCGATGATCAGGTCAAGATTCGTGGTTTTCGTATCGAGCTAGGTGAAATAGAAAACACTTTATCAACCTTAGATTGCATCAAATCCTGCATGGTTTTAGCTTTAGCTACAGACATAGGCGCTAAGCAATTGGTCGCTTATGCGCAAACGAACTCAGATACACAAGATCAACAACACTTTATCGGTAAGATTAGAGCTCACTTATCTGCGCAGCTACCCGACTATATGGTACCTGCCGCATATGCAATCGTCGAAACATGGCCGCTGACACCTAATGGAAAAATAGATAAAAAAGCTCTGCCCGAGCCTGAAATAGTTTCTTTACAGGGGCAATATATTGCCCCACAAACTGTCTTTGAAGCTGAATTACAAACCTTATGGTCCAG
>NZ_JACGUZ010000042.1:0-1484 GCF_014076955.1 Colwellia sp. Bg11-12 | reverse complement strand
CCGCTGACACCTAATGGAAAAATAGATAAAAAAGCTCTGCCCGAGCCTGAAATAGTTTCTTTACAGGGGCAATATATTGCCCCACAAACTGTCTTTGAAGCTGAATTACAAACCTTATGGTCCAGTGTATTAGCCTTGCCAGCTGACAAGCTGAGTATTGACGCCAATTTCTTTGATATAGGTGGTCATTCATTATTGGCAGTCAAATTAGTTTCACACATACGTAGCCACTTACAACAAGAATTAACCATAAGCCAAGTATTTGCTGCACCCTCCATTCGTATGATGGCAGCTTGCCTGGCGCAACCTTCTGAACGCACCTTACGGAGCCAGGTGCTCGCCAGTCCTCGAAATGACAGTAATGAGTATCCGCTGTCATTCTCACAGCAACGTTTATGGTTTATAAATCAAATGAATGGTAGCAGTAGCGAATACAATATGCCTGTTGTATTACGTGTCAAAGGCACCTTGAATGCCGATGCAATATCGCAAGCCTTCAGCCACATTATTCAACGCCATGAAGTCTTACGTACTGTCTATGTCAACGCCGAAGATGGCGCGTTGCAGCACATTCAGCAGGCCTTTACTTTTGTCCTCAATCAGCATGATTTAACCGCTATCACGGGGACTGAACAAGCAACGCAACTACAAACGCTGGTTGAAGCCGATAGCCAGACACCCTTTGATTTAAACCAGGACTTAATGCTCAGAGCCAGTTTTATTCTGCTAAACCAAGGAGCGATTCCTGCCGAGCAAGAAAGTGTTTTGTTGTTTAATATGCATCACATTGCTGCTGACGGTTGGTCATTAGAAGTCTTAACCCATGAGTTTATGGCCTGTTATCGAGCCATCACACTTGATGAAAGTACTGCTCTTGCACCCCTTGATATTCAATATGTCGACTATGCTCTATGGCAAAGGCAGTGGTTGCAAGGCGATGTTCTTGAACAGCAACTTGGCTACTGGGAAAAGCAATTAGCGGATGCCCCGACCGTACACGGTTTATCACTTGATAAGCCCAGAACTGATGTTAAACAATATCAAGGTGACATCGTCAGTAAGCAACTACCAGCTCAAATAGGCCAGGCACTTTTGGCGCTGGCTAAGCAACATCAAGTAACACCTTTCATGTTATTGCACAGTGCTCTGGCACTGGTCTTATCTCGTCACAGCAATTCCGATGACATTGTTATTGGTACTCCTGTGGCTAACCGCTTACAAGATGAATTGGCACCGTTGATTGGTTTCTTCGTTAATACCCTAGTGTTACGATTAGATACCAGTCACAAGACTTTAGCTGATTATCTGGCTCATGTGCGTCAAACACACCTTGATGCCCAATCGAATCAAGATGTTCCTTTTGAACAATTGGTTGAGCGCTTAAATGTGCCCAGAAGCACAGCACATACGCCTTTATTCCAAGTGATGTTAACCACAAATACCGATTACGGGATAGAGAATCAAAGTCAGCAGTTCAGCCTGCC
>NZ_JACGUZ010000041.1:0-3183 GCF_014076955.1 Colwellia sp. Bg11-12 | reverse complement strand
TAAAAAGTTAATATAACATTCGCCACTTTATAAACACAACTGCTAGATTTTGAGCCACAACACCAAACAATGAAAAGCTAATTCGCGAGGACATTTTGTCTTTAATAATGCCCGAAGACTATATTAGCGGAAGTGACGTAGAATTTGGCGAAACACTCCAAAAGCACTTTAGTAAACACAAGCTCCAAACTAAAACCGGCAAATGCTTTTAACAATAAAAAAGAAAGTGGCGATTCCACCTAACGCCTCATTAAGAGGAAATTTATTGCTGGCTAAAATGTTGAACGCAGTGAAAACAGCCAGCTGTAAATTTTCCTGCTTTAATGACTTGTTATATTACCGTAACTCTATATTAATCAACTCTACTCCATAAGGAGAGCTATAGCCGTTAGCTTGTAATTTTTGTCCTATGCTGATTCTATTGTATGTGCTTTAATCAATTTTATAAGTACCAGAGCTAAACTCTTGAAAAATCACGTGCCCATAATAACCCAAACGTTTATAGGGTATGCGCTTTTCTTTAACTGTAAGGTTAATCGTTCCATATTCTTTACCCGATAGTAGATGTAGACCCATATTTATAGCAACGCTTGAAGCTACACTTACAAAAAAAAGTAAAAATAGAAACATAACTGGAACAGCTAAAAGCCTAACGTATCGGATGATTTTACTTTTTAATATAGATGT
Source organism: Colwellia sp. Bg11-12 (assembly GCF_014076955.1). Classification (NCBI taxonomy): domain Bacteria; kingdom Pseudomonadati; phylum Pseudomonadota; class Gammaproteobacteria; order Alteromonadales; family Colwelliaceae; genus Colwellia; species Colwellia sp. Bg11-12. Next base: position 2,496 of record NZ_JACGUZ010000041.1, on the reverse strand, counting down.
ATCACGCTTAGAGTTACTAATAATTAAAGGTGTATAAACTAACGCACAAATAAAACCTATAGGTAAACAAAACAGAATATAACTGGTCTCAGTAAAAAAGTTATCCAGCATTAGAATAAAAGTTAGCAATGAAAACGCTAGCAGTAATAAATAAGTATGTGAAATTATTCTGATACGATGCATAGGTAATATAACGCCACGTTAAGCGGCAAAAAATTGTTGGCTAAAATTGTGAACGGAGTGAAACAGCCAACTGTTTTTTGTCCGTTTGAACGTCTTGTTATAACGATTTTACTCAGGCCTATCGTAGCTATCTAGAAACTCTTGTACTTTGTTAGGTACAGGAATATCTAGCAACTTAATGTTTTCAACGGCACATTCGATAGCCCAAAAAGCTTCTATTTCTATAGGATAATATAATTTAGCTTTATTCTCGCTAATGTTATCCATGTGTTTAATGGTGTTTTTACCATTTAAGAGAAGCTTTTGTAATTTTTTCCTGTCTTTAAACCCTAAATCTATTTTTTCTTGAATTTTTAAAAGTGAATTCATTGACTCAGTATGCCTGTCAGGTTTTCCAGTAAGAGTTCTAACAAACTTACCTAAAAGCTCCTCTGCAACAAACGCTAAATTCATACACGAAAAATAACGCTTATGTAGATCATATTCATCGATCGCTGACTCTAGATATTCCAGCGCAATTTCAACTTTGGAATATTCGTGCATTTCAGACATTCACCAAACTTCCATATCGTTATAACGCCACATTAAGCGGCAAATGATAGTTGGCTAAAATTAGTGAGGCACGAACGAAAAGCCAACTGTTATTTGTCCGTTTGAATGCCTTGTTAGTTGCTTGTAACTGTAATTGCCCAACCAACCATTTTTAAAAATATTCAATAGTTTTGCGGAAGAGTCAAAAAATACCCCGCCGCAATAGCGCACTTACCGTGAATTTGAGCCGTTAACATTTTGGTTGATTATTTACACCGAAAAAACTTAGGCGAAAACTGTTTAGCAAAAAATACTAAATCAGAATAAGATACTAAAGTTACCACAAAAAAGAACGGAAACAAGTGCTTAATTTTCAGGTGAATACCACAAGTTGCAAATAAGTTTAACAAGAACAAGTTGGGGCAACTAACGCCGTTTTAAGCGGCAAATTGCAGTTGGCTAAAATAGGTGAGGCACGAACAAAAAGCCAACTGTAATTTGTCCGTCTTGAAAACCCTTGTTAGGCACGATTTAAACTAGACACGCTTGTTTTATTTTATAAACGAACTCTGGCTCGTTTACATAATCCATAGCTTTATCCCAGAGTGGGTCTGTACGATCAGATAAGTTTTTTGCTAGAGCTTTGATCTCTGCTGGTGCATCAGACCTAAAGAAATTATTATTGCCACGATTTTTATCATAACTAATACCTGCAACCTTAAAGCTCTTTGCTTTAACCTTTTTTGATTTCTGTTGCTCTATATCTTTGTGAGCGGCTTCCCACGTTATAGCTCGCGCCATAAAATAGTACCTGCGCTCATCGAAGACGCCGTTAACAGTAAAAGCTGATTTAGCAGGATATTTAGGTTGGATTCTTCTTTTGTATAAACCACCAGTAACAAACCTAAAGTGTAAATTATCTTCCGACATTTCATAGCGTTCGCAATCACCAACGTCTACCCAATGTCCTTTAGCCTCAGCTAAATGCTTTTTCACGAGAAGCACTGCGAAAGCTTCAGTTGTGCTAGCGTATTTCCGGTATTTTTTTAGTAATTCATCATCCATAATTTCGAATATCCTAGAAATTTGCACATAGTGCCTAACGCCACGTTAAGCGGCAAAAAATTGTTGGCTAAAATTGTGAACGGAGTGAAACAGCCAACTGTTTTTTGTCCGTTTGAACGCCTTGTTAGGCATATTTTACACTTAACGTTGACCAACTTTGATAAGTACCAACCGAATATAACATGCCGATACTTAAACATATTGTTGAACTTACAAGCCAAAACGTAATGCTATTCTCGGGAAACATAGGCATTAGTACAACGAATATTAGACCACGAAATACATAAATAAATGAGATAAGAACTAAAGCGGTTCGAACAAACGGAAGTTTACCGATAATCCTTGCTCCAGATAACCCGTAAAGAGACCAAATGGAAAGGATTATAACTATAACGGAAGTAACAATTGTAGGATGAGATTCTCCGGCTTCTGCCATCTTAGCCATTTGTTCTCCAGCACCAAAGAAACGATACCAGTCACCACCAAATATGATGCAGCCTAAATGTGCTAAAGCGGCAATTGCGCTAAAGAATGCTCCTAATATAAGAGGCTTATTAGTTTTTGAATCTAACACAATACTTCCTGTATATGCCTAACGCCCATATTAAGCGGCAAATAATAGTTGGCTAAAATAGAGAGCGAAGCGAACAAAGCCAACTGTTATTTGTCCGTTTGAATTGCTTGTTAGGTGAAGTTTATTTGTAAATACAAAACCTT
>NZ_JACGUZ010000040.1:0-259 GCF_014076955.1 Colwellia sp. Bg11-12 | reverse complement strand
CTAACGCCCATATTAAGCGGCAAATAATAGTTGGCTAAAATAGAGAGCGAAGCGAACAAAGCCAACTGTTATTTGTCCGTTTGAATTGCTTGTTAGGTGAAGTTTATTTGTAAATACAAAACCTTAAAACAAACTAAAAAGTTAATATAACATTCGCCACTTTATAAACACAACTGCTAGATTTTGAGCCACAACACCAAACAATGAAAAGCTAATTCGCGAGGACATTTTGTCTTTAATAATGCCCGAAGACTATATT
>NZ_JACGUZ010000039.1:0-2524 GCF_014076955.1 Colwellia sp. Bg11-12 | reverse complement strand
AACTGTTATTTGTCCGTTTGAATTGCTTGTTAGCAGAAGCGTTAATTAAGAACACTTAAACCAACATACACATAAATAGTTAATTGATGGAAGTGAGAAACAATAAACACCGCACCACTTCGCCACTAAACTTTAATTGATAAACAATAACATAGAATGTTTACCAATCAATTTAAAAACTAATCGTTGCCACAAGAAAGGAAGAAAAAGAGAAAAGCACCAATCCTTTGATGTGAGAAATAAAATTAACCAAGCACTTTTAAATAAGAATAAGTGGTGCCTGCTAACGCCCCATTAAGAGGCAAATGATAGTTGGCTAAAATAAGTGACGAAGGAGCAAATAGCCAGCTGTTATTTGTCCTGCTTGAATGGCTTGTTATGCTGAACTTTACACTAAGCCATTAATTTTAATGCAATATACGGTGATAAGTTTAAAAGTAATATGCCTATTTTATAATTACCCAAAAACTTAAAATACATATTTGGTAACTCAGAAGCCTCAACGCCTACAATTTTGCTGTGGATATTAATCGTAAAACTTTTAAATACGATAATAAAGAAAGCTGAAAACAAATAAACACCAAGATTTATTACAGTACACCAACCGAAAAAAGTAGTAAGTTCATTTACGCCAATCATTGATTATATCTCCGTAATATTGGTTCTGCATAACGCCCATTTAAGGGGCAAAATATAGTTGGCTAAAATAAGTGAACGGAGTGAACAAAACAGCCAACTGTATTTTGTCCCTCTTGAAATTCTTGTTATGTGGTAACTCTACCTTGGCAAAAAATACCCTGCCTTTTGTAACACATCGAGCTTTTTATTTTTTAGATAAATAAATGATGGTGCAACGATAATTCCATAAGCAAAAATAATTAATAGTAAATACCAAGTTGATTCATTAAGTTAAATGCGAATATTATCAATTAAAAACACTAAAGGTGCGACAATAACAACTGCAAATATAATGTAAAAAACCATCGACAATAGGAATTTTAAAATGCCATTAAAATATCTAGCTACGCCAAGCAATGCCAAGCAATGCCAAGCAATGCCTGAATGTATAACACCATAAACACAAAAACTATTGGCGTTGCAATGCTAATTGTTATCGCTAAATCTAGAAACATCGTCTTACCACATAACGCCCCATTAACGGGCAAATAATAGTTGGTTAAAATAGCGACGAAGGAGCAAAAGCCAACTGTTTTTTGTCCTTGTTGAATGGCTTGTTATATTACAACTCCACGGAAGCTCCCCAACCAATAGGCTTACAACCGTTGGCTGGCATTAATGGAGTTAATTTGGCTCTGTTAATTGATATTTGCTCTAAATTTAATTTTAGAGATTTTATAAGACTAGTAGACCAAACTTTTCGTTTTTCTGAATATGATATGTAATCATCTTCAAAACCAACTTGAACGGCACCGGATACAATATTATTTACTTGCTGTTTGCTTGAACAATCAATGATAAAGCTCACTAAGTGTTCTTTATTTACATCAGAGCCTCTGCTTACTAAAGCCGCGATTAAACCGCTATCAGCCTCTGAGTAATCTTTAACTTTAGTGGCACAACCACCAACTAAGAATATAAATAATAATATAGTAAATTTACGCACGAACTCTCCTTGTAATATAACGCCGTTTTAAGCGGCAAATTGCAGTTGGCTAAAATAAGAGAGGCACGAACAAAAAGCCAACTGTAATTTGTCCGACTTGAAAACCCTTGTTAGGAGTAATTTGTTATGGCCATTGAGCATAAACTTTTTGTCGATCACTTAAATACTGCGCCATTTGTACCGGATCATTTGGATCGAAAACAATACTTTGAGCTGTTCTCCCCGCTGAATTATATAAGCCATATGTTTTTTTGGAATACACAGCGAGAAGAGTTATATCTGGGAGTTGTTGATTTATAGTAATATCATCATAAATTTCATTTAAAAAACGACCAATTCCTTGTGCTGCAACACCTATTTGTTTAGCAAGATCACCATAAGTTATTGTTGATTTATTCTTGGATATACTAATAAGAATATTAAGGCATTGTTGACTCTTTGGGGACATAAAAACTCCGATAGTTGGATTACACCTAACGCCCCATTAAGCGGCAAAAAATTGTTGGCTAAAATGTGAACGGAGTGAAACAGCCAACTGTTTTTTGTCCGTTTTAATGCCTTGTTATGCAACTTTTACATTACCACAAACCGCACAATTTATATAAATATTAGCGACATAAAATGCACATTAAAAAACTCACAGCATTGCGACACAATAAACCGCGAATTTTGAGCCACTAATCAAAAGTGAATTTACCACTTACCTGCTTTGGCGAAAAACTATTTAACCAAAAACTGAAATAGATTTAATTACGCGTAAATAACTAGGATAAAGAAAAGGCAACTACCACAATTACATTTAATCGAATTCGCAATGCCGCATAACGCCCCATTAAGAGGCAAATAATAGTTGGCTAAAATAAGCGACGAAGGAGCAAATAGCCAGCTGTTATTTGTCCT
>NZ_JACGUZ010000038.1:0-809 GCF_014076955.1 Colwellia sp. Bg11-12 | reverse complement strand
TAAAGTTTACCTATAGCCCAATAACCATCAATATCATTATTTCGACTATTGAATGAACCGATAATACCGCTAGCGATACTGCCTAACTCCTTTCGACGAGCCATAATTCTCCAGCGACTTATAACGCCCAAATAACAGGCTAAGTAATGGTTGGCTAAAATTGTGCAGCGAAGCGAAACGTAGCCAACTGTTACGTGTCCTTGTTGATTTGCTTGTTAGTACTCGACTCACCAAGCATTCTTTTTTTTAACAAATGCCGATAAATAAGACCTATAACAAAGGTAAGGCAAAAATAACAAAAATAGAATAACAGTAATTGCCGTGAATTTAGAGCCTAAATGATAAGCGAATATGTCAAAAATATTGCTGTCAGAATTGCCTATCATGACCTCATTCGTAACTTCCAAATGTAACACAGAGTAATTTGAATTCTTAGCAAGTTTATATGGAAAATCTTTAATCATTTTTTTTCTATTGATTTCAAGATTATAATAATAAGAATCTCCACCTCTAGCTGACAGGGAAACGTAATCTAAACTTACTATATGAGCTTCTTTCTCAACACCGTTAGCCCAAAAATCATAAGACTTTTCGATAAAGAAATAACCACATCCCCACATAGCTAAAAGAACAACTATAGAAAGATAAAATTCAAAGTGACTAGATAGTTTATTCATAGAGTACTAACGCCACGTTAAGCGGCAATTGATAGTTGGCTAAAATAAGCGACGCAGGAGCAAAAGCCAACTGTTATTTGTCCTGCTTTAACGACTTGTTATATTTTTTTGACAACTGGATTGCCATAACAC
>NZ_JACGUZ010000037.1:0-52550 GCF_014076955.1 Colwellia sp. Bg11-12 | reverse complement strand
CCAATCGCAGCGCCGCCGGTTGCAGCTTTCAAAATTCTACGATTCCTTTTACTTATATCATCCTCATTTTTATTGGCTAAATAAGCCGCCACAGCAGCAACACCTGCTCCGATACCCGCGCCTTTGGCGGTATTGGTAACTTTTTGCTCACCCGTATATGGGTCAAAAGTAGAACAAGCGCTTAAGGCTAGACAAGTGATTAGAGGGATAGTAAATTTTTTCATTTTGTTCCTTAGGGGAGTGATTTATTTGTTTGTGCTTTGAGTGTATTAAACTAGAAAGGTTACTCTTTGTAACAATGTGGTGATTATAAGTGCCAAGGCTTGTAGATGCCTAGGCGTATTCATCTGTGATTTATGAAGGATTAAAATTACTGAGCATATCTTAGCCCAACAAAGTGGCATAAGTGACGATTAAACCAAATTTCCTAATCGGTATGTTTTTGGCACTAATTTTTATTCATGCTAATGCTCACTTAATGAGCTATAAACGTATGTGTTAAATCCTTAAGTTAATGACATTGGATAGCCAATTGCCAACAGTGGGTCCATTATATGTCTGTTTACTATGAGGAAACATAATAGTTAATAGGATGATGAATCAAAAGTCACTTTACTAATATCTGACTTTCACTATCAACGGATAAAACTCCGTTAGTATACAGATATTGAATTTTACCATTTGGTTTTATGCTAATTTCATGAATCGAGAAATTGATAACTTACTTTATAAAATCATCACCTTAAATTCATAGTAATACCAATGGATGACATGCCATGCAACTAATTACAAGTCAGTTGCTAGCGGGTCTAAATATTCGGTATTCACTGGTCTGCTATAGTGTTTGAGTGATGATTAACAATAATTAGCACCTCTAAGTTTTAATCAATTTAACTAACTGAAATACATGCTTGTGCTAATTTGGACGAGTATTTCGATGATTGGAATATGGCTTTAGATGATATTCAAATACTTATTTACATTTTCATACTAAAACCAAATTAAATACTGCTTATTAATATTATATCGTTAATTCAACAGATTGATAAGTTTAGTTGTGTCAGGTTATTTTACAAAACTTCCACATCACAACCTTTTTTAAATACTTAAGTTGTTGAAATTATTTGATATTTAAATATTGGTGTGTTTTTTGCTTTTAACTGTATATATCTTAACTTTTAACTAATAAATATAATAAAAGGAATACAAATGAAATTTATATTTTTAAAATCTGCTCTTTTAGGTGCAATATTATCGATAAGCAATTTTGCTAATGCTGGATTAATCCCACATGGTGTACAAGAAGATGTTTCATATACAGATGTCACCAATTCTTGGGGCTGGAATTTATTGTATCGCGGTGACTATGCTTCGTCTATTAACGTAAGTAGCATGTTTTCTGGGCATCAGGATTATATTATGTTGGGTGCTATTAATGGAAGCAGTAATACAATTAAATTACTAGCAGCTGTAAAATGGACCGACTTTATTACACATACTGCACAAAATGTAACAAAGTCATTAAATGGTGCTGAATGGTATAATAATGGTGGCTCTTTAGGTTTTGCACATTTAGGTGATTCTATACGTCAAGGCTCAGCAGACACACGTTCTGAAAATGCAGGCAAGAGATTGTCATGGCACACCTCCGGAGGATATGGAACCACCGCAATTAGCGTGAATGGTGGATGGCGTGCGGGTTCAGTAACGAATTTGAACAACAGCACATCTTGGGATCGAGTTGTATTTACAACTAATGCAACTGTAGACGTACCAGAGCCATCAACACTTGCTATTTTTGCATTAGGAATGATTGGTTTAGCATCGCGTCGATTTAAGAACCAATCTTAAGTTAGTTTTTTAAAACTTGATTGTAGAAAACATCAATTGTCATGATTGGTGTTTTTTTGTTTCTGGTGATTGGTAAATCAAGTTATTTCATCATAAAACCATCACCATAGGATAATTAATGCTTTTCTATGCCGTAAGAGTAGGCACCTCTAGCTGTTACCACTAAATGTTTAGCCCTACTGGTGTCAAATTCATAGTTTTAACCCAAAATCCTATCCCATAGAATGTGAGGTTTAGTTAAAAAAATCTCGCTTTGATTTAAAGTCACTATGACTGCTGTGGTGGCTTTGGCGACTGTCTGTTGAACTATTTATTTAGAAAAAACCATCATCAAAAGCTCCCCTGTACTCATCTGTTGGGAACGTCTGCTATAAGGAAGCTGCTTGTGTAATGTCGTTGCTTAATTATGTCCGCTGTAGATCAAAACATACAAAATTTTTCAGTATAAATTCTGAAATATTAATGTCTTCAGTGTGGCATTTTTTGACGTTAGAGGGTTTAAATTAAATCAGCCATTTATGTTGTCAACTATTTGAAGAACTAGATAACTGATTCAACCATGACTGACTGAACTCATCACCACCATCACGCGCAGGCATATTTTCAGCTTTACGAGCATCGTTAGGTGACATGATGCCATTACGAATGGCAACATCATATGCGCTGAATCGTTCTTCTGTACTGGCTCTGAGTAGGTCTTTCGTTTCGAACTCAATAAATGTACTACCTTGTGATCTAATAGATACTAATCGGTTATTGAATGCTTGCTGTAAGTTAGTTAACCAAGGACGTAGTGTGTGACTTAAAAACGCTCGTTGTGCTTCACTAAAATTACTATAAGTACCATGTGATAGGTCTTGGAGTAATAAGGGGCTAATTTTGAAGATACGAGCAATATCGGCAACCGTAAAACTACGTGATTCAAGCCATTCAGAATCCGTATTACTGATAGACAACGGTTTATATTTTAGCCCTTGCTCAAGAAATATTACTTCACCGCGTTTATCTACACCTTGATATTTTTGATTAAACTCTGTTCGTATTCGGTTTGCTGCATTAGGGTCTTTAAAGGCGGCATCAGTTTCTAATACACCCGATGGCATTGCACCGTTTTGAAATAATCTTGCGCCATGTTCTTGTTGAGCTAAACCTAAACCAATACTCTCACGAGCGATCTGTATAGGAGACTTACCAACAATGCCATCATCAGACATATACTTAATATGGATAATCTCTTCTTGGTGAAGTATTTTAATTTTTCCGCTTTCAAGTGTTACTTGATAACCTAAACGATGATTGGGTAACTTCTTCACGATCACGCTATCAGGGTGCAACCAATGTAAAGCCGTTGGTTTACCTGCCCCATCGTATTCAATATGAGTAAAGGCATTACCACGCAATAAAACAGCACGTAACAGAGCTATTTTGAAGTCATACGCTGTCTGGTAACTATTAGGACTAGAGTTTAATAAACGTTCCGCATAATGATTTCTAGCACGTTGTTTATCGCCACTTTGATCCATTTGGTATACGTGAATAGGTAAACTGGCAATGGCTTCACTAATAGTCGTTACAGCACATAAAACGGCTGGCAATGACTGAGCTGTTTCAGCATTAACATGTTGACCACTATTGGTAGGTGTTCCAATAGCTAAAAGCTGATCGAGTGTTTTATTGCTACGAGTTTCTGTTTTCTTAAAAAGATTAAACATTAGATCAACTCCATTAATTCAAGATGAAATTTATGATTTAAGTTGTGGTTTGTTTGGTGCTGACTTAAAGACCGTTGAGCTACTTGCACATCAGTTTGCTTGTAAGCAGGGTCACTGGTGACAGTTACTTCAAGTAACTTAGCTTTTATGACAGTTCTTAATGCTGGATCGCGTGAGTAATCCCATTCATCAACCTCAGTAATAAAGCCAAAGCTCATGCCTGATATATCCCCACGTTCAATACTAACGAGAAGATCACGCGCTGTTTGTGTGTCGGGTGGATCAATCTCAACTAGTAAACCTTGGTTATCTCCAGTGATAATCAAAGTTCCGCTTGTTGTACGACCAAGAAGTAGTTTTCTATCATGCTCATATAATGCTTTTACATCTAACTCACTCGAAGCTAGATGCTCTGAAAAAGCATTGGGAGCAATGATTTCAACAAACCCTCCAAGGTTTTCAGACTCAGCATTAAAAAGCACAGGTCGACCGATAATTTTCTTACCTTTAATGGATAAGTTATCTAAGGCTCTGCGCTCCATAAATTACCCCTTAAGCCGCTTTCTTGAGTATTTTTAAAGCACGATCGTTAACTAACCCACCACCAACATATCGAGAGGCATGCATTTTTACAAAGCCAGGCTGAGTCACATTATCTTTAATTAAGCGTGTGCCTGTAGTGCCATCAATGATGTAGTAAGCTTTAGATAGATCAGCAAACATGACTTCTTGCCCCATGTGATCGCTAATCTCAACAGGTTTACCAAGCAAAGTATCTGGCTGACCTTCAACAAGTGAATCCTTCCAAATATAATCACCATCAGCATTTTTGATTTTACGAAGTGATAGCGCCATTGCATCAGACATATACCACTTACAATTTTTACGGTAAGCAACTGCAATACTGTGCTGTAATGTCACTAAATCATCAAAATCAATAATACCACTTGCGGCACTCGTAATTTCTTGGACTTCACCAAAGGCGCGAGTACCATCAACATCAGCAGAACGGGTATAAGTTAAGATCCCTTTAGCTTTTTTCACGCCATCACCTGAAAAGAATGCAGTTTCTTCTTTTAAACCACTTTCGGCTGATACTTCACTTTCTAGCCAGCCAGAAACATCAAAATCTGACCAATCTAAAAGCTCTTGTGTTGTTTTCGGATAGGCGTATAAAGAGTTAACAAAAATTTCTACTTCTTCTAACTTACTTGTATTTGTTTCGTTGCGAGTGTCACTTTCTGCACACCAATCAGTAGTAGTGCCACCAACAGAAACAAGCTTTTTGTAAGACTTACTTGAACAAGGCTTCACCATTGCATTTTTACGGAAAACTGATTCTTCACGAAGTAATACTTCAATGTTTTTATCTAAGCTTGGAATAACCGTAAAGCCACCATCTGCATTCACGCCATTAGATAAAGATCGAATATCGCCAGTTTGTACAAAAGTTCGAAGCTCGGCATTGGTAGGTTTGTCAGTTGATCGCTGTTCAATCGTTTCGCCAATTAATGAGCGTTCTTCATCAGCTAGAGATTGAGCATGTTCGATATGAGTATTAATAGACGTGAGTTGAGAGCGTAACTCTGTTAATTGAGTGTTCTCAGCTTCATTGATTGATCGCTTTTCAGTTTCAGCTTTAGTCAGAATGATTTTTGATTGAGTAACAAGATCCGCTTTTCGTTGACGTAGTTCTAATAATTTTTTTATGTGTTCACCTTTGAATGTTTAGTAGTGAATTATTATTCACTTATCAAAGGTAATGTTGCATAAAGCGTGAATAATTGATATTTATATTCACCTTTTACGCGATTATATTAATATTTAGTGAATAAGTATGCTATATTTTTTTGAGACGTAGTTCTTCTCATGTTTTTCTCGCAATAGTACTCACTTTTAGCCCTTATTGATGACCACGTCTTTAAGGGCTTTTTTGTCTTTATTTATTCAATATTTCCTGCAAGCTTGACCACTTTATTATAGTCTTCCCATAACCACCATTTAGCATTTGTATTAGAAAACATGTTTGCCATTATATTGTTGTTTGTATCTACAGCTCTTTGAACTACACCCTCAAAGTTATCCCTTTTCAATTCATGCAACCTTCTGTCTGTGCCACACAATTTATATGTTACTGATTGACCGTAATGGTCACTTGTATCATAAAGGTGGATAACTGATGTGAACATATTCACTTTATAGAAATCTGAATACTTACAGTCATTTTCGATGTGAAAATTATTTTTAAATTGTATATTAGTTTCAGGTTTATTTTCGGTGCGAGAATTAAATTGAGGTATATTTTTATCAAACTCAACAATTGCGGATATTAAGTTAAATATATTAACAAACTGTACTTTTTTGGATGATTTATATACAGATAAAGCAGTTCTTAAACATGACTTTAACTTATCAATAGTCTGATCAATATCTCTGATACTTAAATCATAAGCCTTTGCTGACCAATCAAGGTAATTTCTAATTGTAGTAGAGGTATCTTGTCTGATATCTGGATATAGTATTACTTTTTCTTGATATTCAGAGAAGTCGAATTTTTGGATATCAAGATAATGCTCAATATCAGGGGTAGGGAGTCGAGCTTCTCTATTAAAAAATCTTTTCAAATATGTAGATGAATCAAATTCAGAGCCGTATATCGCTTTAATAGATTCTTTAAGTTGCTTTGTATCTGTTGCAACTACAAATACAAAATTTTTGGTAGTAAAAAAATGCTTTATCACCTCTAGCATTTCAATGGCGTAATTTGGTCGGCAACGATCTAATTCATCGACTAGTACAACGATAGGCAAAGCAAAGCCATAATTTTTTTCAATTACTTCAGCTAAATGTCCTAAATTTAATCGAATTTGTTTAATTGCATCAACCTGCTCTAGATGGTTACTTTGAACTGACTTTAAAAATTCTTTTGGATCTTTTTCGAAAAGTGTCTTGGTTAGCTCTCTTCCTGCAGCAGAGTCATCTAAAAAATACTTAGTAAGAAGACCCGCGCCACCAATAATTGTGCCTTTAAGTGCTTTACCTAAAAATTTGCCAACTTCTTCTAGGTTTCCACCTATATCTTCATTAAGAAGAGATAATTGGCTGGTTAACTCACTAGAAACTACGGATAGTGGAATATCAGAGAAATCACTTTCCCATGCGTCTATATATATACACGGATGCTTATTTTTTACTAACTCTGAATATAAACGACGAAGAAATTGAGTTTTCCCTGTACCCCATTCACCATTAAGATTTAAAACAAAACCATCTTTTTCTCCCACTATATAGTTAATGAGAAACTGACCATATTCTTTACGGTTTAATTTACAGTTATCGAAGGTGTAATCAGTTAGCCATTCAGGGTATTTACAGTTTGCTTTTGTCACATCGACCTCTAAGAATTTATGATGATTTATATCTAGTCTTGATAGATTGCTTAAAAATACTAAATTAATCAACTATAAGTTATTCAAATAGTTATATTGGGATATGTGATTTTTTGTAAAGGGGATATAAAAAAGCCGTTGTGTACATGTGAGTGTACACAACGGCTATAAGTTAGTTACTACTAACTTGGAATGTGGTGCTCGCTACTGGACTCGAACCAGTGACACCTTGCATGTCATGCAAGTACTCTAACCAACTGAGCTAAGCGAGCAATCGTTAGTTGCTTTAACCAACGGGCGTCATATTATCGATATGAAATCTTAGTTGCAAGTAGTTTTGTTCTTTTCAATTTAAATAATTCACTGTTTGCTTATTAATGCGCCACTTCGAGTCTTTTTTGAATGATAGTTAATCGCCATGCTAATAAAACGGCAGCGGTGGTTAATCCAAAAATAATACCTATCCAAAAACCATAAGGGCCAATAGGGTCAATTATCCAGTTGGTTAACCCTAAAATCAGACCTAAAGTTAAGCCAATAATCCAATATGAGAAGAAAGTAATATACAGGATAGATTTGGTATCTTTATATCCACGTAATGCACCTGCAGAAATAACTTGTATTGCATCAGAGAACTGAAATAAAGAAGCCAAGAACATTAAGCTCGCGGCTAACTCAATCACTTTTTTGTCAAGTGTATAAATTTCAGCGATTGGATAACGCAAAGTAATCGTTAGTAGCGCTGTACCAACGGCAATAATGAGTGACAATATCAGTGAGTAATGACATATTTCTTTAGCTTTAGCTAACTCGTTATTACCAACAGCAAATCCTACTTGTATGGTCACGGCCATGGCTAAACTCAATGGCACCATAAAGACTAAGCCAGAGAAGTTAATGGCTATTTGATGACTAGCCACAACCTCTGCGCCAAAGGGCACTAGAATAATTGCAACCGCAGCAAATAAACTGACCTCAAAGAGTAATGACATTGCAATAGGAAAACCGATCGCCAATATTTCTTTAATTTCTTGCCAATTCGGCCAGTAAAAACGTTCAAATAAAGAGGCATGTTTTAATTTTTTCGATACATAACAATATATAAACATTGAGATAAACATAACCCAGTAAACAATGGCAGTGGCAATGCCGCAACCAGCACCTCCTAACGCAGGCATACCAAATTCACCATAGATAAAAATATAGTTGGCAGGAATATTAATTAACAAACCGATGATACTGATGATCATTGTTGGTTTGGTATGCGATAAGCCCTCAGAGTAATTTCTTAATACAAGATATAAACAAAAGCCTGGCCCACCCCAAACGATGTAACCTAAGTAATCAAACATTAATTGTTTTAAATGTGCCTCTAATGGTATCTGTTCAATAACTAAAGGGGTGATCACATAATATAAAGCGATTAATAAAATACCTAAGGTTAATGCTATCCATGCGGTTTGATATGTCGCCCTGGCAACGTAATGGAATTTTTTTGCTCCAGCAAGTTGCGATACTATGGCTGCAAGTGCCATGACCAAACCATATATAGTTAATATTAAAGGGAGCCAAATACTGCTGGCAACAGCTACGGCCGCCATGTCTGTAGCACTCACTCTACCGGCCATTACAGTATCTGCAAATCCCATCAGTGTTTGTACGAGTTGAGCGATCAAAATAGGATAAGCCAGTTTCATTAGGCTTTTGGTGTTTTTTCTAAAATCAGTAATATTCATTGGGGAAGGATACTTATAAAATCATCATTTTAAGAATAAAAATGATCAGTACAAGAATGATATAGGTTTAAAGCAGTTGTGCAATGCTTCTCTTGTTAATTTACAAGTAAAAGCAAAGAAAAATGACACCGACATTTGATGGTATGACTAGAATACTTGTTCGTCGTCACTATCAATGACCAATTGAATTTTTTGGCGGTATTCATCAATGTGCATATTTAAATGAATATCTCGACAACAAGACGGGCATTCTTCGTAATAATCTTGATCACCCGCTGATGCATCTAATGTTAAGTGCATATGATGACCACAATGAGGGCAGCTAATACGTTTGTCTTTTGTTACTTTTAAGTTTGATTCCCGGGACATGTTGCCTCCTAGACGCTTTGTTACTAATTGTTAAGTATGCTTACATTCGTAAAAATCGCTAACTAAATTAAGGATAAACTGATATAAATCATTTAACGTATTGTGTTCCGTCACTATTATTTTTAAATCAATGTAATGATAAAATACGTGACAATAATGCCCTTGATTGGTCAATATATACGCCACCGTATAAATTAGCGTGATTGAGAATATGATAAAAGTTATAAATAAGTTTGCGTTGTTCGTAGCCTTTATCAAGGGGAAAAACATCTTGGTAACCTTGATAAAAATCGTAAGGTAGTTGGCCAAAAAGCTCAGTCATGGCAATATCTACTTCGCGGTCACCGTAATAACAGGCGGGATCATATATCACTGAAGCAGAGGCAGTAAATCCTAAGTTGCCTAGCCATAAATCACCATGAACGAGACAAGGTTTAACATCGTGATGATTTAATATGTCATGACAGATGTGGGCAATGTGATCAATATCCCCTAGTTTTATCGATTTTTCACTCAGTAATTGCAATTGCCACGCGACGCGTTGTTCAGCAAAGAATGTTTTCCAATTACTACGCCAGTTATTAGGTTGTAAGGTGTCACCAATATAATTGTCGTGTTGCCAGCCAAACTGTCCATGAGACGAACATTTATGCATCATCGCTAATTTAGCACCAAAATGATGCCAGTCTTGTTCAGTCGCTTGTGCAAATGGAATGTAGTCAAGCACGATAAAGCTTTTATTGCGTGTGTTTCCTAACGCTATGACTTTAGGGCAGGTAACTTGTTTTAGAGAATCTATTTGATTAAGGGCGTAAGCTTCTGATTCAAAGTGATTGAAGTGACTTTTGTCTTTAATTTTGACGAAGTAGTTATGTTGTTCATCACTTAATTGGAAAGCTAAGTTGGTTTCACTCGTTGAAATAAGGCGTTTATTTTCAATAGCAAATTTTTCGCCCGTTTTAGCTGTGATTGCTTGCTCAATACATTGCCACATAATGCACCAATTATTTATTAACCCTTCTGATACGAGTATAGGTAATAATTGAATAATGTGTTTATTTTGAAGAACGCGTTTTAATTTTCAATAATTAAGTGATCAATTTTCAATAATTAAGTGATCAATTTTATTGGGTATACCATCCCATTCTTTTGCATCGGCAGGGGCGGGAATTACTTCTGTTATTCTTGGCCACACTTTAGCGAGCTCAGCATTGAGTTCAATAAACTCTTTTTGATCTTCAGGGACTTCATCTTCTTGAAAAATAGCACCTGCTGGGCATTCAACCGGACACAAATCACAATCTATGCAGTCATCAGGGCTTATGACTAAAAAATTAGGGCCTTCATAAAAAGCATCAACAGGACATACCGCGACACAATCGGTGTATTTACATTTTATACAATTGTCGGTGACTACAAACGCCATAGGTACTCTACTTTTTGAATTTTGATGATAGGAAATATTTTGAGCTGATCATACCTAGCTTAGTAATAATTTCAATTGTTGATTTAACTGAGCGGTATGTTCAGGTAAAATGCCCAAAATTTTATTTCTCCTTTTTTGGAACCGCCATAATATGTTGCGTTTAACAAATATTCAATTGCCGCTTGATCACCAAGAAGCCGATATTAAGAAGGCTATTCTTAATAAATTATCCATTTCTGAAGATCAGCTCATTGACTTTACCGTATTTAAACGCGGATATGACGCCCGTAAAAAAGCAAAAATAATATTGATTTACACCCTTGATGTAGACACTTGTCTTAATGACGAATTACTTGAACGGTTTGTTAAAGACAATCAAGTAAAAGTTAGCCCTGATATGCGCTACAATTTTGTTGCTCAAGCGCCTGAAAAGCTAGCACAGCGCCCGGTTGTTATTGGCTTTGGTCCTTGTGGCTTATTTATCGGCTTAGTGCTTGCTCAAATGGGATTTAATCCCATTATTTTAGAGCGTGGCAAAGAAGTACGTCAACGCACTAAAGACACCTTTGGTTTTTGGCGAAAGAAAATACTTAACACCGAATCTAATGTGCAATTTGGGGAAGGTGGGGCAGGTACTTTTTCTGACGGTAAATTATATAGCCAAGTTAATGATAAAAAGCATTACAGTCGTAAAGTATTACATGAGTTTGTTGATGCTGGCGCACCAGAAGAAATTTTATTTGTCAGTAAACCGCATATTGGTACCTTCAAATTGGTAACCATGATCGAACAAATGCGCGCTAAAATTACTGAGTTGGGTGGCGAAATTCGTTTTGAACAACGTGTTGATGAGTTTCACTTTGATGAAAATCAAGGTGGAGAGGGAAGTAAACGCATCACTGGTTTAACACTCGCTAGTGGTGAACGTATCGACACTAACTATGTTGCCTTAGCTATTGGTCATAGTGCACGCGATACCTTTGAAATGCTTATTAAAAACAAAGTATCTGTTAAAGCTAAACCTTTTTCTGTTGGCTTTCGCATCGAACATGAGCAGTCAGTTATCGACGATGCTCGTTTTGGTAACAACGCTGGCAATCCAATATTAGGGGCTGCTGACTATAAACTTGTTCATCATTGTAAAAGTGGTCGTAGTGTTTATAGCTTTTGTATGTGCCCAGGCGGAACCGTGGTTGCAGCAGCTTCAGAAGCAGGGCGCCTAGTCACCAATGGCATGAGTCAGTATTCACGTCACGAACGTAATGCAAATAGCGCGATTGTTGTTGGCATAGAGCCTAGCGACTTTGCCAACGAAGATGATGCTTCAGATGTATTATCTGGTATTGAGTTTCAACGCCGTTTAGAAGAAAAAGCATTTAAACTTGGTGGAGAAAATTATGACGCTCCGGTTCAATTAGTTGGCGATTTTCTTGCTGGGCGTAAAAGTGGTGAGCACGGTGATGTTACGCCTTCATATAAGCCGGGTGTTAAATATTGCGATTTGAGTGAAACCTTACCTGCTTACGCCATTGAAGCTATTCGTGAAGCTTTACCTGCGTTCGAACGCAAGATTAAAGGTTTTTCAATGGCTGATGCAACATTAACGGCTGTTGAAACAAGAACATCTTCACCGATTCAAATAACGCGTGATAGAGAAACAATGCAAAGCCTGAATGTTGAGGGGCTTTATCCTGCAGGAGAAGGTGCGGGTTATGCGGGCGGAATATTGTCTGCAGGTATTGACGGTATTAAAGTGGCTGAAGCAATGGCATTGGCTATGGTAGCAGAAAGATAAGTCTGCCTTTATATTGCAAATAAAAGGGATTTCCCCTATATTTGCGACCTCAAATATTTCCCAAAAGAAATAGCTTTAAACATTAAAAATAAATTCAAGCGACGCTTCGTATGCGCCGCCACTGAAATAAAGGAAAATTAATGCCTGTAATTACTCTCCCTGACGGTTCACAACGTTCATTCGATAATGCCGTATCTGTAATGGATGTTGCCTTAGATATTGGTCCTGGTCTTGCTAAAGCAACGATTGCCGGGCGTATTGACGGCAAGCTTGTTGATGCTTGTGAATTAATTACCCAAGATGCTGCTTTGCAACTTATTACTAGTAAAGACAGTGAAGGTCTTGAGATAATTCGCCACTCTTGTGCTCATTTATTAGGGCATGCTATTAAACAGTTATACCCAAATGTTAAAATGGCAATTGGTCCAACGATTGAGAATGGCTTCTATTACGATATTGATCTTGAAGAGTCTATTAGTGAAGACGACTTAGCCAAAATTGAAAAGCGTATGACAGAACTTGCTCGTACCGGTTATGAAGTTGTTAAGAAAACAGGCACATGGCAAGACGCTTACGATGCGTTTACTGAGCGTGGTGAAACCTACAAATTACAAATTCTTGATGAAAACATCGAGAAAACAGATACGCCTGCTTTATACCATCATCAAGAATACGTTGATATGTGTCGTGGCCCTCATGTGCCAAGTATGCGTCATTGTCATCAGTTTAAACTAATGAAAGTAGCCGGTGCATACTGGCGTGGCGATTCAGACAACAAAATGCTGCAACGTATTTACGGCACAGCATGGGCTGATAAAAAGCAACTTAAAGCATATATCGTTCGTTTAGCTGAAGCTGAAAAGCGCGATCACCGTAAAATTGGTAAAACATTAGATTTATTCCATTGGCAAGAAGAAGCGCCAGGAATGGTGTTTTGGCATAACGATGGTTGGACAATTTATACTGAGTTAGAAAAATTTATTCGTGAAAAATTACACGAATATGATTACGACGAAGTTAAAGCGCCAATGATGATGGACAGAAGTCTTTGGGAAAAATCAGGTCACTGGGACAAATATGCTGATGGCATGTTTACCACTGAATCTGAAAAGCGTGAATATGCAATAAAACCAATGAACTGCCCAGGTCATGTACAGATATTCAACCAAGGTTTAAAATCGTACCGTGATTTACCTTTACGTATTGCTGAATTTGGCTGTTGTCACCGTAATGAACCATCGGGTTCTTTACATGGCTTGATGCGTGTTCGTGGCTTTACGCAAGATGACGCTCACATTTTCTGCATGGAATCACAAGTTCAAGACGAAGTGAAGAAATGTATTGAAATGGTTTACGACGTATATGGTTCATTTGGTTTTGAAGATGTTGTTGTTAAATTGTCTACTCGTCCAGAAAATCGTATCGGTAGCGACGATGTTTGGGACAAAGCTGAAGCAGGTCTTGCACAAGCGCTAACTGACAGTAACATCAAATTTGAATATTTACCGGGTGAAGGGGCTTTTTATGGTCCTAAGATTGAATTTACTCTAATGGATTGTTTAGGTCGTGCTTGGCAATGTGGTACAGTACAACTCGATTTTTCTTTGCCTGAGCGTTTAGGCGCAACTTATGTCGGTGAAGACAACGAAAGATACATTCCTGTCATGATTCATCGCGCTATTTTAGGTTCACTTGAACGTTTTATTGGAATTTTGATTGAAGAGTTCACGGGAAAATTTCCAACGTGGTTATCGCCAATTCAAGCAACTGTGATGAATATTACGGGTAAACAAGACGAATATTGTGAAAAAGTTGTTAAAAAACTAAAAGAAAGTGGATTTAGAGTAAAACTAGACTTGAGAAATGAGAAGATAGGCTTTAAAATCCGCGAGCACACTTTGAAGCGTGTTCCATATTTGTTAGTTGTTGGTGACAAAGAAATGGAAGCTGGCGAAATTGCCATTAGAACGCGAAGTGGTGAAGATTTAGGAAAAATGTCTGTTGATGACTTTATTTCAAAATTAAGTGAAGAAGTTAACGCTCGTAGTTAACGAATAAATTACTTATAATAACGTTTAAACAAGCATAAAAATATTTTATTAATCTGAGTAGTTGTTAAGTTAAAAATAACACCAGCTACTTGGAACAAAGTTCTTTGGAGGAACATGGCTATTAAAGGTGGACAACGAGGCGGGCAAAAAGAGCCAGCACATCGTTTAAATGAGTTAATTACAGGTATTGCTGATAATGAAGTTCGTTTGATTAGATTTGACGGAGAGCCTGGTGGCATCGTCACATTAGATGAAGCAATGGATCAAGCTGATGAAGCTGGTGTTGATCTTGTTGAAATAAGCCCTACGGCTAAACCTCCTGTACTCCGCGTTATGGATTACGGTAAGTTTATCTATGAAAAAGCTAAAGAACAAAAAGAACAGCGCAAAAACCAGAAACAGATACAGGTTAAGGAAATTAAATTCCGTCCTGGAACAGATGAAGGCGACTATCAGGTAAAACTACGCAACCTGAAGCGCTTTTTAGAAGGGGGCGATAAAGTTAAAGTAACTTTACGTTTCCGTGGTCGTGAAATGGCTCACCAAGAACTTGGTTTACAACTTCTAACTCGCGTTAAGCAAGATTTAGAAGAGTTAACTGTAGTTGAATTCTTCCCGCGTCGTGCGGAAGGAAGACAAATGGTGATGGTACTAGCACCAAAAAAATAATCAATAACCGGTATTTCAAGTAACTCATTTTTATGAAAATTAAAATTAAGTTCACCCTTATTGTTTTTAACGGGTAATTTTAGGCCTGAAAGTAGAAACTAACGTTTATTTTTGTTTAATCTTAAATAAGCAAGTTAAGTTTTTCGCCTAAGTTGCTAAATTTCAATGGCAATGTTTCTGTGTAATAACACAAACATGAATGCGGAGTAATATTCATGCCTAAAATGAAAACTAACAAAGGTGCTGCGAAGCGCTTTAAAAAAACAGCCTCTGGCTACAAGTTCAAACAAGCTGGCCTTCGTCATATCTTGACTAAGCGTCGTACTAAAGTTAAACGTCATCTTCGTGCTAAGTGCATGATTTCGGCAGCTGACATTAAGTCAGTTAAAAAACTTTTACGTCACGGTTAATAGGAGAGATATAGAATGGCTAGAGTAAAACGTGGTGTACAAGCTCGTGCACGTCACAAGAAGGTTCTAAAGCAAGCTAAAGGTTATTACGGAGCACGTAGCCGTGTTTACCGTGTTGCTTATCAAGCAGTAACTAAAGCAGGTCAGTACGCTTACCGCGATCGTCGTCAACGTAAACGTCAATTCCGTCAGCTTTGGATAACTCGTATAAATGCAGCAGCTCGCATAAATGGTTTATCTTACAGTGTTTTCATTAATGGTCTTAAAAAGGCTGCTATTGAGATCGATCGTAAGATCCTAGCTGATATTGCAGTATACGACAAAGTGACATTCACATTCTTAGTTGAAAAAGCGAAAGCTGCTTTAGCTGCATAGAATTTGAAAAATCTTTGAGACAAGGACGCCATTAGGCGTCCTTTTCTTTTTTAATCATTCTAACTTGTTCTTTAGCTCACTTTCTGCGTTTTAAAGTACTTACTAATAGTCATTAGCTCCGTGCTTTAACCTTGAAAATAAACTAAATATCTTCGTTAAAATGTATTAAAATTGTTTTATTAATTATACCGAATATTATTTTATGTACAGGATGTCAATGAGTGACGTTAATATCTAAAAATACTATTCGCTACAATTAATTTTAACTTGATAATTAAGGTTTAATCCGATGAGTCTTGCAGATCAAATTTTAGCGGTAAACAATGATTTACCTATTCGCACCGATGCACCTGTTCACAGCGGCAAAGTTCGTAGTGTCTACTGGTTAACTGATGCAGATAGTAAACGGTTAATTCAAGAAAAAGGTTATGATGTTGCCGATGACACACCATTAGCTATTATGGTGATCAGCGACCGTATCTCTGCCTTTGATTGCATTTGGCAAGGCGAAGGCGGCATGAAAGGTGTACCAGGCAAAGGCGCATCACTTAATGCTATTTCAAATCATTGGTTTAAGCTTTTTAAAGATCAAGGCCTAGCCGACAGTCACATTCTTGATATTCCACATCCGTTTGTGTGGATCGTTCAAAAAGCAAAACCGGTCATGATTGAAGCTATTTGTCGTCAGTATATAACGGGGTCAATGTGGCGTTCATACGTAAAAGGCGAGCGTGAATTTTGTGGTATTGAATTAGCTGAAGGGTTAACTAAAGATTCAAAGTTACCTGAGTTATTACAAACACCATCAACGAAAGGTATTTTAGAAGGGATCCCTGGCGTACCCGCTGTTGACGATGTAAATATTACGCGCAAGAACATTGAAGATAATTTTGAAGCATTCAATTTCAAATCACTTGACGATATAACGTTATACGAAAAGTTGTTAACGGAAGGTTTTGACGTTATTTCTGATTCGCTCGCAAAGCTTGACCAAATTTTTGTTGATACTAAGTTTGAGTTTGGCTATGTAAAAGACAGGGCTGGTAACGACAAGTTAATTTATATGGATGAAGTGGGCACTCCTGACTCTTCACGCATTTGGGATGGCGAGCAATACCGTGGTGGCAAAGTCGTTGAAAACTCAAAAGAAGGTTTCCGCCAATTATTATTAGCACACTTTCCTGATGCAGACATTTTATTAAATAAAGCCCGTATGCCTGAACGTGAAGCCTTAGCTCGCGACAATGAATTACCGGTATCAGTATTAATGGATGTGTCAAACACATATACAGCAATTGCAGAAAAAATTACCGGGCAAAAAATTGTCTTGTCTGCTAATCCTAAAGCTGAAATTATCGATATTTTACGCGAGCAGTACCAGTTAATTGACTAAAACTTTTAGTTGAGTGTAAATCGTTGATGATTTTTATAAACCCTACTCTTGAGTGGGGTTTATTGTTTTAGTCACTTTATTAATAGCAGGTTTAAGTAAATCTTGAAACTGTCCTGACGCTTTCATTTCTTTTAACACCAATGACAATTTATTGGCGAGTTTCTCCAACCGTTTATGTTTCTTTCTTGTTTACTTAACACCACCTGAGCAATAGTAAAAAGTGGCTCTTTAACTTGTTGTAAACTACGGGAGTTGTTTAAGTTAAGTGTTTTGATTCTAAATGATTCGCTATCAATTACTCCATACTTGCCCACGATAAACTTCTTTTGCTAGCCAATACCTTGATTTCTAAACGATAGCCTAACTTTTTAAATGCAACAGATAATATGCTTTGGCGTTTTGATATAAAAGGGCTCATCGCTTCCATTAAAAAAGAAGTGTTCGAAGCTCAAGTAAATTTTTGTTATTGCTGAAAATATTTCTTTCGAGTTAATATCGATAAAAGGCTTAAATTAATGAGCCGTTTAAGGCTTTTATCTACTTAAAAGTAATAGAAGGTCATAAAGTTTTAAAAACCCTTTTAAATCACGTTATTCCGCTACATTTATGCTTAGATATTGTGTAGAATCAACAACAATTTTTATTAATACAATCAGTCTAGCCAAAACTTTGAAATTTACAGCAAGGTTTTAGAGCCGCTTAGAGGAACTCATGAATTTAGACGATATTATATTGCAAGCAGAAGAAGCTATTTCTGCAGCAACAGATCCTACCGAACTTGACCAAGTTCGTGTTAACTTTTTAGGTAAAAAAGGTTTGTTCACTGAGCAAATGAAAGGGTTAAGTCAATTACCTAAAGAAGAGAAGCCTAAAGCAGGGCAAGTGATCAATATTGCTAAACAGCAAGTACAAAAATTATTGACTGAACGTGGTGAATTATTACGTGCAGAAGTTATTGCTAAGCAATTATCCGCTGAATCTATTGATGTGACGCTACCTGGACGTAGTAATGATTTAGGTGGGCTTCATCCTGTAACACGCACAATTGAACGTATTGAAAGTTTTTTTGGTGATTTGGGCTTTGAAGTCAAAGAAGGTCCAGAAGTTGAAGATGATTTTCATAATTTTGATGCTTTGAATATTCCTGAACATCATCCTGCACGTCAAGACCATGATACTTTTTACTTTAATCCAAAATTAGTATTACGCACGCAAACCTCTGGTGTACAAATTCGCACCATGGAAAAAGAACAGCCGCCGCTGCGTATTATTTCTCCGGGCAAAGTTTATCGTAATGACTATGATCAAACACATACACCCATGTTTCACCAAGTTGAAGGTTTGATGGTCGACAAAGATGTTAGTTTTACGCATCTTAAAGGTATTTTACACGACTTCTTACACCACTTTTTTGAAGAAGAAGTTGAAATTCGTTTCCGTCCTTCATATTTCCCGTTTACAGAACCTTCTGCGGAAGTGGATATTATGGGTAAAAATGGAAAATGGTTAGAAGTCTTAGGCTGTGGCATGGTGCACCCTAACGTATTGAAGTCAGTGGGTATTGACCCTGAAGTTTATACCGGTTTTGCTTTTGGTATGGGCGTTGAACGCTTAACAATGTTACGTTACGGCGTAAATGACTTACGTTCATTTTTCGAAAATGATCTTCGCTTCTTAAAACAGTTCAAGTAGGAAAGCCAATAATGAAATTTAGTGAATCGTGGTTACGTGAGTGGGTTAATCCTGCCATTTCATCGAGTGAATTAGCTCATCAAATTACTATGGCTGGCTTAGAAGTTGATGCTGTAGAACCAGTTGCCGGTCAATTTACGGGTGTATTAATTGGTGAAGTGGTTGAATGTGGGCCGCATCCTGATGCTGATAAACTGCAAGTTACAAAAATAAATCTAGGTAGCGAATTCAATGATGGCGAATTAGTCGATATTGTTTGTGGCGCTAAAAATTGTCGTTTAGGTCTCAAAGTAGCTGTTGCTACTGTTGGCGCAGTTTTACCTGGCGACTTTAAAATTAAAAAAGCAAAATTACGTGGCGTACCTTCTCATGGCATGTTGTGTAGTGAATCAGAGATTGGTTTGTCTGACAGCTCAGATGGTATTATGGAACTAGCACAAGATGCTCCTATAGGCATGTGTGTTCGTGAATACCTAGATTTGAACGATGTTACTATCGACGTTGATTTAACCGCTAACCGTGGTGATTGTCTTGGCCTTAAAGGCTTAGCACGCGAAGTAGGGGTATTAAATAGTTTAAACATTACTGAACCAGAAATTGTTGCTGTAGCTCCTACAATAGATGATGTTCGAGAAATTACGTTATCAGCACCTAAAGCTTGTCCACGCTATTTAGGGCGAGTCATTAAAGATATTGATGTAACGGCGAAAACACCGTTATGGATGGTAGAAAAATTACGCCGTTGCGGTACACGCTCAATAGACCCTGTTGTCGATGTAACCAACTATGTGTTGCTCGAACAAGGGCATCCGATGCATGCTTTTGATTTGTCTGCACTCGACGGTGGAATTAACGTTCGTTATGCAACATCAGGTGAAAAGCTGGTTTTACTTGACGGTAATGAAGTTACACTTTCAACTGAAACTTTAGTGATCGCTGATGACAATAAAGTATTAGCCATGGCGGGTATTTTTGGCGGAAAAGAATCGGGTGTTAAATCTGATGAAGAAAATAAGTCAACTGACATCTTCTTAGAAAGTGCTTTTTTTGCTCCGTTAGCTATTTTGGGTAAAGCACGTCAATACGGATTACATACTGATTCATCTCATCGTTATGAACGTGGTATCGACCCTGAATTACAACGAAATGCTATGGAACGTGCAACGACCTTATTATTGGAAATCGTTGGTGGTAAAGCGGGTCCTATCGTTGAAGCACTCAGTGATGAAAATTTACCTAAAGAAAAAACAGTTACTTTGCGTAGAGAAAAACTTGATGGCCGTATTGGTCATCATATTGATGATGCTAAAGTCACTGAAATCCTAACCCGTTTAGGTTTTAATGTTACTTTTGAAAATGAAATCTGGACGGTTGTTGTTCCAGCATACCGCTTTGATATTAAAGTAGAAGTTGATTTAATCGAAGAAGTTGCGCGTATTTTTGGTTACAACAATATTCCAAATGTTTCGCCAAAAGCAACGTTGACGATGCGTGAACAAAAAGAAAAGTCTCTGCCATTAAAACGCTTACGTAATGTAATGGTTAATCGTGGTTACCAAGAAGCGATAACCTATAGTTTTGTCGACCCTAAAGTTCAATCGCTAATTCATCCTGAACAAGAAGTAATGACTTTACCGCATCCTATTTCTTCTGAAATGTCAGTAATGCGTTTAAGTATGTGGACCGGATTATTGCAATCAGTTATTTATAACCAAAACCGTCAGCAATCTCGACTACGTTTATTTGAAACGGGTTTACGTTTTGTACCGGATGAAACTGCAGAGAACGGTGTTCGCCAAGAACAAATGTTTGCAGGGGTAGTTACCGGGCAGCGTAACGAAGAACATTGGGATATGGAAAAGTCAGCCATTGATTTTTTTGATGTAAAATCAGACGTTGAAGCACTACTTGCATTAACTGCAGACGCTTCTTCATATGAGTTTTCACAAGATGAAATAACCGCACTTCATCCGGGTCAAACAGCCGCTATTCATAAGAATGGCGTGTTAGTAGGCCATGTTGGTACCTTACATCCTGAATTAGAAAGAAAATTAGGATTAAATGGTCGGACATTTATTTTTGAGCTTTTATTGTCCGAAATTTCAACACAAAAAATTCCTGAAGCTGGTGATATATCTCGCTTTCCTGCCAATAGACGTGACATTGCAGTGATCGTTGAAGAGAAAATAAATGCAAAAAATGTCTTACAACTTATTGAAAAGGTTGGCGGAAATTATTTAGTTGATCTAAACTTGTTTGACGTATACCGAGGAAATGGTATCGATGAAGGGTTTAAGAGCTTAGCGATAGCGATGACTTTACAGGATTGTGATAAAACCCTTGAAGAAAAAGACATTAATGAAGTCGTTGAACGTGTCGTAGACACATTAGAAACTGAGCTAAATGCATCACTGAGGAATTAGGTAATGGCGCTTACGAAAGCAGAAGTAGCAGAACATTTATTTGAGAAAGTTGGGCTGAGCAAACGCGACGCAAAGGATATGGTTGAGGTGTTTTTTGAAGAAATACGCGAAACTCTAGAAAGTGGCGAGCAAGTAAAGCTTTCTGGTTTTGGTAACTTTGACCTTCGTGTAAAAAGCGAACGCCCAGGCCGTAACCCTAAAACGGGTGAAGATATTCCAATTTCTGCTCGTAAAGTTGTTACTTTCCGTCCAGGACAAAAATTAAAGAGTCGCGTTGAAAACGGTAACGGCTAATTAAACCATAGCGTTAAAATAATAGTTAGCGCATTTCTTTTTGTATTTTATGATACATGAGAATATGTTTATTAAAGGTTGCTTCGGCAGCCTTTTTTATTTTAAATCTTTTGCAAATTTCTCTCTTAAGTGCACCGTCCTTTTAAGTAGGTAACACGCTCGAAAACAATCAGAGTCGTGAATCCATGCCTTGTGTTCATCAGTTATAACCTTGCTGTGTCATTACAATAGGGTATCGAAGGCGTAATTGAGATGATGTTATCGTTTTTTGAGTTGCTTTTCTGACGACATTTTTTTACTTATCACTCTGATCAAGTAGCCAACTATTTCTTTAATTAATAAACCAACAATAGCGATTACAGCACCAGTAACGAGTGCATTTAGTGCCAATGGAATAGTGATTGAAAAATCAGTTAAGGTATCTTTAATAATGGTTCTGTCAGCATAAATAATAAAGTTATAAACTTGTTCGATATAAGCGTTGTTCGTTACACCGCTAAGTTGTGATTGTAAATAGTCAACTCTTAACATTAATTGCTTAATGATTTCAGCGGTATTAACAATAGAGGGCTCTGAATTAGCTTGGTATTTTATTATCATGGCAGATAAATCACCTTGATAATGTCGATCAGCAAGGGTTTGAAATTGTACTAAATGCAATTCTGCTTCAGATAAATGTCCAGAAAGTCGGTGCTTATATTGAATGATTAATCCAGGTAGTTGCACACCTAAAATAAATGTTATGGTAAAAAAACAACGATCAATAATATTATTAATAATTCTAAACATAGAAATTTATCGATTAAATAAAGATGAGTAAAAAATAACAGTAACATACCTTTGTTTATATTTTTTAAAATTTTATGGTTTAAAAATTGCATATTTCTAAAATCGATTACGCATTTAATGTGAATGCAGTAAACAGTCAAATTTTTGATGGTGGTATAAATAGTGATAAATAATATAAGTAACAACGAACAAGAAAATTTAGCGTTGCAAACAACTCATGTTCAAAAAACTATAATGTCTAAAAATTTAAGTAAGCTGCGGAATGTTTTTGCCGTTGGTGGCGTTTTTATTGCGACAAGTTTTCTTGCTTCTCATGTAAACGCGCTAGAAATAGCCGGTAACTTTCACAAAGGGCAAGAGTCTACGAGTAAAGGTTACAGTTTTGCATTAGCAGACACCTTTACCAAAGGCAGTAATTTATATTGGACTGTTGCTTATAGCAGTTTAGATGACGTAAAAGTTGAGTGGAATAACGATGAGTTGTTTTTCAAAATAGATACTATTGATGCGCTGCTCAGTTATCGTCACAAAATACAAAGCTATAACTCTTTTTTTAAAAATCTTACTATCGAATATCAAGTCGGAGCATCAGCAGCCCTGACCGAAAATAAATTTACGTGGCCTGAAACACCAGGCTTAGAGGAAGAAGTTCGATACTTTTCTGAAAAAAGTGATATTAATGCCGTCATAGGTGTTGGCGCTTATTACAAACTTGACCGTAATACATCGATAAATTTCGGGGTGAAATATCAACCCAGTTTTTCTGAATTCGGCGCTGTAACCTCTGCTTATATAGGGTTGAGTTATCGTTTTGGCCGTGGCTTAGATTATTAAGTTTGATCAATAAATTATTTTAACAAAAGGCCAACCGTTTTTTTTGGTAAAGTTTACAATGTGAAGTATGAGATTAAGAATATTCGCTACTACATTGGCACTTTTTTAATTTCAAGACGTAATAACTTGTCGTAACAAGTTATAAATATCAGTTATTGGTGGGAATATTTATGCCATTAAAAATTCGTTTAAAAGCTGTTTTACTTATATCAGCGATTATGATCAACTTCTCTGCTCATGCAGCCGTGCAATGTCTTCTACCTACGCCTCTTCTTGACGCCGACGGCGATGGCTATGATGATACGGTTATTATTGGCGGTGCTTATGACTTATTTCCAAGCGATGCTACAGAATGGTATGACACCGATTTAAATGGTGTCGGTAATAACGCTGACCCTGATGATGACGGTGATGGGATACCTGATATTTCTGATAACAACCGTGATGGCGATGCCGTTATTGATATTTATGACCCTGCTATCGAAAACGCTTTCGAATGGTTAAATACCGATGGAGATACGCTTTGCAATACGGTTGACCTTGATGATGATGGTGACGGGGTTGTTGATGTAGTTGATGTATACCCACTTAACCCAGCAGAGTGGGATGATACTGACAGCGATACTATCGGTAATAACGCTGATACCGATGATGACGGTGACGGTGTTATTGACTTATATGATGCATTTCCTCTCGATAATTCAGAACAACTTGATACTGACTTTGATGGCATAGGTAATAATACCGATACCGATGATGACGGTGATGGCATTTTAGATGTCAACGATGCGTTTCCGCTATATAACTCAGAACAAAGTGACCTTGATAATGATGGCATAGGAGATAATGCTGATAACGACACCGATGGCGACGGTTATGCAAATGGTATTGATATTTATCCAAATAACGACTTGGAGTGGTTTGATACCGATGGTGACAATGTTGGTAATAATGCTGACACCGATGACGACACTCATGATGTTACTGGGGTTGGCGATGGTATTCCTGATATCAGTGATGACTTTCCTTTAGATGCTAGTGAATGGTTAGACACTGATAATGATGGTGTCGGCGATAATGGCGATACCGATGCTGATGGAGACGGTCGCTTAAATGTTAACGATGCTTTTCCGCTAGACAGTGCTGAATTTATTGATACTGATGGTGATGGTACCGGTAACAATGCTGATACAGATGATGACAATGATGGTGTTTTTGACAGTAGTGACCCTTTTCCGCTTGATGCAAGTGAATCGATAGACAGTGATTTTGACGGCATAGGTAACAACGCTGATGCCGATGATGATAACGATGGTGTGATTGATGCCAATGACACTTTTCCATTAGACGCAACCGAATATATTGATACCGATGGTGATGGAATAGGAAATTTTGCTGATGATGATGATGATGGCGATGGCGTAGCTGACGGTAATGATAGATTTCCTTTAGATGGCACTGAGTCAATAGATACTGACGGCGATGGTACGGGCAACATTGCTGATACCGATGATGATAATGATGGCATATTAGATATAAATGAAACACTGGCAAACTCACTTTTACCACTAGCAACCACAGATACTGATGGTGATGGTGTCGCTGATAATACCGATCTTGATATTGACACGCACGATTTTACGGGTGTTGGTGACGGCATCGTTAATTCTGCGGACCTTTTCCCATTTGATCCAACAGAGTGGGAAGACACCGACGGTGACTTTATAGGCAATAACAGCGACCCTGATATAGATGGTGACGGTATTGCCAACGGCAACGATGCCTTCCCATTAGATGCAAGTGAGTATGTAGATACTGATACTGATGGAACGGGTAACAATGCAGATACCGATGATGACGGTGATGGCATTTTAGATATAAATGATCCTTTTCCATTAAACGGCGCTGAAGACTCTGATTCAGATGGTGATGGTATCGGTAATAATGCTGATGCTGATGATGACAATGATGGGTTTATTGATAGCTTAGATGCCTTTCCATTTGATGTTAATGAGTACTTAGATACTGATGGTGATTTACTGGGTAATAATGCAGATACTGATGATGATGGTGATGGAATCCCTGATTCAGAAGATGCCTTTCCCTTAGATGCTTCAGAAACACTTGATAGCGATGGCGATCTCGTTGGTAATAATAACGATAGTGATGATGATAATGATGGCTTCGTAGACTCCATTGACGACTTTCCATTAGACTTTACTGAGAGACTCGATACCGATGGTGACGGCATAGGTAACAATACCGATGACGACGACGATGGCGATGGTGTCCCTGATAGTGACGATCTTTTTCCGTTTCACGCTGATGAGTCTCAAGATAGTGATAATGACGGTATTGGCAATAACAGTGACAGTGACGACGATAATGATGGTGTGCTTGATATTGATGATGCCTTTCCATTTAATGCAGCTGAAGATACTGATACTGATGGGGATGGTATTGGCAATAATGCCGATCCCGATGATGACAATGATGGTGTGATTGACTCTCAAGATGACTTTCCAGAAGATGCCTCTGAGTCAACAGATTCTGATGAAGATGGCTTAGGTAATAATGCTGACCCTGATGATGACAATGACGGCATGAGTGATGTTTTTGAGCTTCAATATGGCTTTAACCCATTAAACGTTAATGATGCTTTAGCTGATACAGATTCTGACGGCACCTTAAACGTAGATGAAGAGCGCAATAACACCAATCCATTAATTGATGATTATGCGCCGGTGATCACGGTACCTGAAGCTGTGCACCTTGACGCTAACCATACCTTTACCGCACTAACACGCGAGCAGTTGGTTAGGCTAACGGAAGTTTCTGTTGAAGATGGACGTGACGGCGCTAATTGTTGCTCATTAACGCCCGTTGGCTTTGAACAGGGTCAAAAGCATATTACCTCTGGGGTTTACAATATTACTTGGCGCGCGGTTGACGATGCAGGAAATGTTTCAACCATACAACAAATCCTTAATGTTTATCCGTTAGTGAATTTTAGTGCCACGCAAATATTAGGTGAAGGTGTAACAGCTAGAGTAGAAGTTCTTCTATCAGGCGAAGCACCTTATTATCCTATTGAATTACCTTTTGCTATTTCAGGTAATGCTGACTCACTTGATTATAAGATAGCCGATAATAAAGTGGTTATTAATGAGGGAACCTCAGGCTTTATTGATGTCTTGATCAATAAAGACTTTCAAGCAGAAAATGATGAACAACTTATATTGAGCTTTGGCAGTGAAATAAATGCGGGTGTACACAAAACCCATACCATTGTTATTACTGAAACTAACATTGTACCGGTGACAGAGTTGCGCATGACGCAAAATAACATAGCCGTTTCAAGCATTAGTAAAGATCAAGGTGAAGTGACGATCGAATTAAAAATAAAGGATGTTAACCCTGATGATTTACACATCATTAATTGGTTATTGCCTGAGTATATCAATGCCGAAATAAGCGCGAATCAATTAAAAGTTTATTTACAACCAGATTCATTTCTTTTACCTGATGAAATACAGCGTTTAATTGTGGTAGAAGTCAGTGTTACCGATAATGGTAACGGCGAATTATCACAAACACATCGCCTTAATATCCCTGTTAATGACACTTTAGCTCGACTCGATGGCAGTGACACCGACAGTGATGGTATTGCTGACAATATTGAAGGCTATGCTGATAATGACAACGATGGTGTTCCAGCATTTCTTGACAATAACAATATTGCCTATCTCCAGCCATTGCATGTAAACGCTGGTGAAACTAAATTGATGGAAACTGAACCGGGCTTGAGATTACGTTTGGGTAAATATGCTTTACAGCAATTTTCGGATGGCGTGCAAATGAGCCAACAAGAAATGGATGCAACAGGCTTAGTGCCAACCGATGAATATGATCATCGTAGTGATTATTTTGATTTTGAAATTCATAATGTTACTCCGTTTGGTGCATCTGCATATGTTGTTATCCCTTTAAATGATGGCATTCCAAACAATTCGCTTTATCGAAAATTTAACCGTCTAAATGGTTGGCAGAATTTTGTGGAAAACAGCAATAATAGTTTAGCGTCTAGCGCAGCAGACAACGATGTATGTCCACCACCGCAAAGCAATTTATATCAAGCCGGTTTATCGGCAGGACATCAATGTGTACGTTTATGGATTGAAGATGGTGGTGCAAATGATGCCGATGGCCTTGTGAATGGTATTATTGACGATCCGGGTGGAATTGCGTTAGTCCCTAATGCCGAAGTGGCAAAAGAAACAGATCCAGAGCAATCAAGCAGTGGCAGTATGTATTGGCTGTTATTATTTATTGTAGTCAGTTTACGTTTGAAAAAATTTAGGCAAAGCAGTCTATAAAATAGTTTCACAAACAAGTTAACATTTATGTTTGTTCGCCCGTTATTTTCCTATAAAATAGCGGGCAAATTTCCTCTGCCAATAAATAATAAGTATTATTATGTTTGAACTTAAATACCATACTCCCAAAGAATGGGCGCAAGTTGCACTCGCTGATTTTAATGCCTTTTTACTTGACCATGCTACCGCAGAAAAAAAAGCCTCAGGTATGGCAATGTCTATGATCTCACATTATCCGGATAGGAAAAATATGGTTAAAGCGATGGCTGATTTAGCTATCGAAGAACTGATTCATTTTAAACAAGTGTTAAAATTAATTAATGCGCGTGGAATTCAGTTGGGTGCAGACACAAAAGACCCTTATATCTCGCAAATTCGCAAGGCGTTTCGCAATGGCACTGAAGTCTTTTTTATGGACCGATTAATCGTTGCTGGCGTTATTGAAGCAAGAGGCTATGAACGATTTTCTCTTATTGCTGAAGCATTACCTGAAGGCAAAGATAAAGTTTTATATGACGCTATTGCAAAATCTGAAGAAAAGCATAAAAATCTTTTTATTGAGCTTGCATACGAATATTTTGATAAAGAAGAAGTCGATATACGTTTAGACGAAGTGTTAACGCTGGAAGCTGAAATTTGTGCAAAACTCCCTTTTAGAGCAGCTCTGCATTAATGCTTTAACGATAAAGTATTAACAGGCTAAGCTGATGTCAAAAGCATTTAACCAATATTTTAGCCGCTATGCTGAAAATGAAGTTGAGGTATTAATTCAGCACGAATTACTTTTACCTGACGAATTTTTGGTGGAACACGTATTAGTGATCCCTGCTTATCAAGAAACGAGCGCTTTTATTGAGCGCTTTTTAGCTTCATCACTTGTAAAGTCTCCTGTGCTTATGGTCGTCGTTATTAACGAGCCAATAGCCCAATCTTCAGCTGCTCAAATCACTGAACGCTATAGTAAAGATTTAAAAAACACCCACGTTAATAGTCTTAACCCTCAAAAAACATTACACAAATACTCACTCTCTTGCGGTGATATATCGTGGCAGCATGAAAACTTAACATTAATTAAAGTACATCAAAGCCAGAGCTGGCTTTTAGTGGTTGACAGGTTTACGCATGGGATAGAAAAAGAGCAGGGCGTAGGGCTCGCCCGTAAAATAGGCGCAGATCTCTGCGCTTATTTAATCTCGATAAAGAGAGTAGAGCAGCCATGGATTTGCTCAAGTGATGCCGATGCTTATTTACCCGACAATTACTTTAGTGCACTTCATTCACGCGATAAAAGTACGGTAGTTTGTTGTTTTAATTTTCAGCATAGTAGCGATGATAAACGTGTTCATCAGGCTAATTTTCTGTATGAAACCGCATTACGTTATTATGTTGCCGGCTTACATTATGCTAATTCACCGTATGCTTTTTTCACTATTGGTAGTCTTTTAGCTTTTAAAGCGGAGGTTTATGTTCAAGCGCGCGGTTTTCCAAAAAGAAGCGCAGGTGAAGACTTTTATTTATTAAACAAACTCGCTAAGTTAGGCGATGTTGAATTTATTGAAGAAGTGATTGTAACGCTTGAAGCAAGAACGTCTCAGCGAGTGCCTTTTGGCACGGGGCCCGCAGTACAAAAAATTCTAGACTTACAAGAGAATAAGCAAGATTATTGTTACTACCATCCTGAAATATTCATATTATTGAAATCTACACTGTGTTCATTTTCTGATTTATGGCATCACCGTGCTGATTTACCAACATGGTTACAACAACGCTCAACACCAGTAAGCATAGCGTTAACTGAAATTGGATTTGATAGTTTTGTTAAGAAACAAATAAATAATAGCGAAAAGCAATTTAATAAACAGTTAGACGTTTGGTTTGACGCCTTCAAAACACTAAAATTTATTCATAGTGTTCGCGCAAATTATTATCAAGATATTCCCCTAGCACAAGCATTATCAAAAGCGCCATTTAGGGTTTAATAAGCTAACCAGCTAAAGTCTTCTATAAAAAATATCACAGTTACTGATTACTAATATTCCTCAATAATATAAATAAATATGAGATCCCTAGTATACTTTTAAGAGACCGGAATTTTTTTCCCAAGGTCATTACATTTTTATGGGAGGATTTATGAATATTTTTATAAATAATTTCAGTAAAGTGCTCTGTTTATTCTTTTTAACTTTACTGTTATCGGCATGTCAAACCAGTGGTAAGTTAGCGCATAAAAATGTTTATGTGAATGAAAATCTATATTTTGATGAGTATTTTCCTAACTACCAAGCTGTGAAAGTAGAAAGCAAAGAAGACATCTTTGCTTTAGATGATCGAATGCGCCTAATGGTAAAAGAAAAGTTAATGACTGAGCGGGATATAAAAAGAAGAGCAACAAAATTACTTAAACATATATTTGATCAAGACAATGTAGCCTTAGCTTATAACAGTGCGGCTAATGTCAGTGCTATTGGTGCATATAATAATCAACAGGCGAACTGTTTATCGCTTACTATTATGGCCTATGCTTTAGCCAAAGAAGCTCAGTTAGCGGTCGATTTTCAGGAGGTTAAAATACCTGAGTATTGGGTACGAAATGGTGCATATAATATGTTAACTGGTCACGTGAATTTAGTAGTTACTAAGCCTAAAAGTCCACATGCTCAAGTTGTATTCGGTAGTGACATTTTAACGATTGATTTTGATCCCTTTGTTATTAAAGCGTCATTTCCTAAAACGATTATTAGCCAGTCATACGTGTTGTCAATGTTTTATAGCAATAAAGGAGCACAAGCATTGGTTAATAAACAGTTCAGTAAAGCTTATGCCTATTTTAAAGCAGCAACAACCATAGCACCAAATTTTAGTCCGGCTTGGGCAAACTTAGGTATTTTGTACCGCATGAGTGGTCATGTCGCCTTGGCTAAAAAAAGCTATCAATATGCACTTGAGGTTAACCCTGAAAACTTTACTGCAATGTCTAATATGTCATTATTACTTGATAATCAAAAAGACAGAAAAGAGTTAGCGAATATAAGAAAAACACTAAAAAATGAAAGAGAAAATAATCCATATTATTTTGCCTTACTTGCAGATGAAGCCTTTTATTTAGCCAATAACAAACAAGCGTTAGCTTATTATCGTCAAGCGATAAAACTAAATAAACATGAACATGCCTTTTATTTTGGTTTAGCAAAAGTTTATTATGCCTTAAATGAAAATAGAAAAGCACAACGAGCAATGGATAAGGCTATTTCGTATAACAGGATTAATAGCATTGATGAAACATACATAGCAAAATTGAATTTTTTAAAAAAGCAGGAGCTAGGTCATTAAAAAGTTACTAACGTTAAGTTTATTTATGTACCTGACTTTAAGCGGCTACGCTCGCGCTTCCATCGTCGATATAGCGAATATTACACTTAACAAAGAGCAATTACTTGAGCATCTATCTTACTTATCGTCTGACGAATTAGCTGGACGTAAAATTGATAGTATTGGTAATAGAAAAGCTCAAGAGTATATAATTAATCAATTAGTTAGTCATTCAATACCCCCTTTGAATAAAGATTATCGACATAAGTTTTTTAGTCATATGAGCGGAAGTAATATTATTGCGATGATCCCTGGCCACCAGGAAACAGAGAGTTATATCGTTTTTTCTGCGCACTTTGATCATATCGGTAAAAAAGGAAACAAAATTTACA
The DNA here is from genome assembly GCF_014076955.1 of Colwellia sp. Bg11-12. Taxonomy (NCBI): domain Bacteria; kingdom Pseudomonadati; phylum Pseudomonadota; class Gammaproteobacteria; order Alteromonadales; family Colwelliaceae; genus Colwellia; species Colwellia sp. Bg11-12. The sequence goes on along the minus strand of NZ_JACGUZ010000037.1, from coordinate 21,265 downwards.
ACGGAGCAGATGATAATGCATCAGGAACGTCTGCGTTACTCTCTATTGCTCAACAACTTATTAAAAATCCTTTAAAGCATAATATTATTTTACTTTTTACTGATGGTGAAGAACTTAAGTTAACAGGGGCTAAAGCGTTTGTTAAAGATCATCCAAATATTATGCGCCATACTAAAATTAATATAAATTTAGATATGTTGGCAGGTAGTAAAAGAACAAAAAAATTACGCTATATGACCCGAGGCTTTAATCAATTACTTAACGATCGTAATATAGAACAATTAACGGCTTTGCAAAATTCATTCGATATTCCAATAATAGAGGGCTTTAAGGTTAAAAGCTTTAGAGGAAACCGTCGGATAAAATGGTTATTATCGAGTGATCATGGAGTATTTCATCAGGCAGGGATCCCGTTTATTTATTTTGGCGTGGGTACTCACATTAACTACCACGAATCGAGTGACACCTACAGTAATGTTAATCATGAGTTTTTCCATTTGGCGACTGATGCGATTTATCAACAATTGATCTTTCTTGATCACAATATATAAATATTTACTGTAGATCAGTAGATATATTTATTTTGTAAAATACCAAAAGATATATTACAGGCTCAATTCTCAATAAATTAAGCCCTCAGGGCTTATTTACTTTCCAAATGTAAGAAAAGTAAGGTATGTTAAAGTTAATAATACACAATGACATTTTTAGTTTTAATATATGTATAACACCTATATAGCAAGACAAGCAATATTAGATAGAACCCATACCACTATTGGTTACGAACTTTTATTTAGAGATAGCCCTGATAATAAATTTCCTGATATTGATCAAGACGTCGCGAGCTCAAAATTAATCATTCAAAATCATCTCCAAGGTGACATTCGTTCTATTAGCATGGGCAAGCTGGCTTTTATTAATTTTACTGAAAAATGTCTGGTTAACAAATACCCATTAATGTTTGATAAAAACGCGATTGTCATTGAACTTGTTGGTCATAAACTACCGACAGAGCGTTTGTTTAAAATCATTAAGTTTTATCACGAAAAAGGTTATAAAATTGCACTAACTGAGTATGATCTGGACGAAAAGTGGGATGTGCTATTTCCTTATATAGCAATCATCAAAGTTGACATAGAAGTGGTTAATCCTAAACGTTTACATAAAGTACTTGAACGTTTAAAAGATCACGACATTAAACTTGCTGCAGAAAAAGTGGAAACCAATTTTCAAGTACAAGCCTTAGCAGAAGTCGGTTTTAACTATTATCAAGGTTACTTTTATCACGAACCTGAAATGGTAGAAGGGCAAATACTTGCGCCAATAAAAACTCAAATGTTGAATTTAATCAGTGAAACATTTCATTCTCCACTCGATTTTGAAACTATCGCGACTATCATCAGCCATGATGTGAATTTGACGGTTGGTTTATTAAAAATGGTCAACAATGTTGCAACATCAACACGGGTTGAAATTACTTCTCTAAAACAAGCCGCAGCTTATTTAGGTGAAGATAAACTTAAACAGTTTGTTACTATTTTGGCTTTATCTAAGCTGACGTCAGAAAAAACAGATGAAATATCGAAGCAAGCGTTAATCACTGCAAAATTGATGACCTCACTAGCAAAAGAAGGGGTCTTTAAAGAGATCAGTGATTTTGCTTTTATCACTGGCTTATTAAGTGCCATTGAAGTTGTTTTACGCATGCCCATTAATGAAATTGTTAAAACAATGCCGTTGGCTATTCCAATTGAAAACGCGTTAGTTGATCATTCTGGCTTGTTGGGTGAATTACTTGATTTTACCATGAAATATATAACGGGTAATGGCGAAAATATAAATCAATTAATTGAGTTGTACTCACTTGATGCCACTTTTATTCAACAAGAGTTTGTTGCCGCTTGTCAATGGTGTAAAGACCTCGATATATAACTTATCGTTCATTACTCTGTGAAATTTTAAACGCCTATTCATTCCCTTTTGTATAGGCGTTTTTGTTGAGGTAACGTTACTGAGCGGTAAGGGCGAGGATATTTTCTTGGGCTGAAACTAAATTTTCACTGACTTTTTCTTTATGCAAAACAGCAACCGCAAGGGGTACCGTTAACAACTGATTATTACGTTCTCCGATCATCACTTTGTCATTGCCTGCAATCAGTTCTTGTACCGCGGCAACGCCCATTTTTGTTGCTAAAATTCGGTCTTTAGCGACAGGAGATCCTCCTCGTTGAATATAGCCAAGTATACAAGCGGTGCAGTCAATGTTTGCCGTTTCCTTTAATTGTCTTGCAAGCTCGGTTGCCCCACCTCGCCAAAGGTTTTCGGCTATAACAATGATGTAACTCGCATGCCTGTTTTGCTGTGCTCGGCTAATTTCTTTTGCTAAATGGCTAAGCTTTTCTTGCTCGTCATCTTGAGAGAAGTTCTCGAAGGAAAGTATTTGCTCAGCAGCACAAGCAATGCCAACGTTAAAAGTGATATGGCCGCTACGGCGTCCCATTAACTCAACAATAAAAATGCGTTCAAAAGCTTCTGCGGTATCGCGTATTTTATCAATAGCTTCAATACCGGTATTGACCGCCGTAGAAAAACCAATGGTGAAGTCTGTGCCGTCAATATCATTATCAATGGTTCCAGGAATACCAATAATACGGCCTGTCCAATGTTGATTTAAAGCGAGTAGACCGTTAAAAGAACCATCGCCACCGATGACAATTAATGCATCTACTTCTTCTTTTTCCAGTGTTGCTGCGGCTAATTTTAAGCCTTGCTCAGTATGCATAGCAGGGCAGCGAGCACTTTTTAAAATAGTGCCACCGCGGTGGATAATACCATTAACACTTGCTGGGGTTAGGGGGGTTGAACTGTCTTCTATTAAACCGTTATAGCCAGAATAAAAACCGATAGTCTGTAATTTATAGTGATGGGCAGCAAGTACCACCGAACGTATCGCTGCATTCATACCGGGAGCATCACCCCCACTTGTTAACACTGCAACCTTTTTTATCATCATAATCAGTTTTTTAACGTTATATCGTAAGGTCTATCTTACTGAAGTTTTTTACATTCGTCATTGCTTACCTTAAGCAAATTTTGCCAATAAAAAAAGGTAGCTAAAGTGCTACCTTTTTAACGTGCCTATTTATTGCTTAACTTTATCTAATTAACTTAAATGCTTTTTGGTCACCGTTAACACTTTCAATGTATTGGTTGCACCAACAGTTTCCATCATGTCACCATGAGTGAATATAACGATGTCATCAACTTTTAAATTTGATTTATGAAGTACTTTATTCAGTACTTCATTTGACAATTCTTCGTCTGAAAAATGAGTAGAGTCAAACTCAACAGGATAAACACCACGGTAAATAGCGGTTTTATTGAGTGTTTTCTGGTGACGAGATAAAGAATATATAGGTAAGCCAGAAGTAATACGCGACATTATTTTGCTGGTATGCCCTGATTCAGTCAAAGATATGATCGCTTTAACACCAACAAGATGATTTGCAGCATACATAGCAGACATTGCGATGGTTTCTGAAATTTCAGAAAAAGTGAGTTCATTACGGTGGTTTGAAATGTTGACCGAGCGATGTTCTTCAGCGCCAATACATACAGATGCCATTGCTTTTACTGTTTCTACTGGGTATTTACCCGCGGCAGTTTCAGCGCTCAGCATAACTGCATCAGTACCATCAAGCACAGCGTTTGCTACATCCATAACTTCAGCGCGTGTTGGCATCGGGTTTTCAATCATCGTTTCCATCATTTGCGTCGCGGTAATGACTACACGGTTTAATTGACGACTACGAGCAATAATATGTTTTTGTTTACCCACTAATGCAGCGTCACCAATTTCAACACCTAAATCACCACGAGCAACCATAACAACGTCAGAGGCTAAAATAATTTCATCAAGGATCTTGTCATCATTTACTGCTTCTGCACGTTCAATTTTAGACACTAAACGAGCATCACAACCCGCTTCTTGGGCTAATAAACGTGCTTCACGCATGTCTGCTGCATCACGAGGAAAAGATACCGCCAAGAAATCGACGTTAATTTTTGCCGCTAACTTAATATCTTCTTTATCTTTATCGGTTAAGGCTGGAGCGGTTAAACCACCACCTTGACGGTTAATGCCCTTATTGTTTGATAAAGGGCCACCGACAGTGACTTCAGTGAAAACTGATTGTCCTTGTGTACTTAATACTTTTAATTGCACACGACCATCGTCAAGTAAAAGAATATCGCCAGGAATAACGTCTTGTGGTAATTTTTTGTAATCAATACCGACTTTTTCTTGGCAGCCTTCACCTTTTTCTAATGTCGCATCAAGTTCAAACTTATCACCGATCGCTAATCTAATGGGACCTTCTTTAAACGTAGAAATACGTATTTTAGGGCCTTGTAAATCGCCTAAAATGCCAACATATATACCCAATTCTTTAGCTATTTCGCGTACGTTGTTAGCACGATCAATGTGATCTTGAGGAATACCATGAGAGAAGTTCAATCGAACCACATTTACACCAGCGGCTAGTACTTCTTTCAATACGGCTTTGTCATCAGTGGCTGGCCCTAAGGTCGCTACAATTTTCGTTCTTCTAGGCATCTTAATCCTTATTATATAATGGAGTGATTGTTGAAGACAAATATTGAGGTTTGTCTTCATTAATATTGATAGTTAGTCTTTACGCTCAAAACGTGAGCTACGTAAACTATCTTTGACTTTCTTTAAATTATCTCTAAATTTCGTGCCACGTCTTAATGTAAACCCGGTTGCCAGCACATCAATAAGTGCAAGTTGAGCAATACGTGATGACATGGGCATATATAAGTCGGTATCTTCAGCAACATCAACAGATAAAACGATATTACATTCTTTTGATAAAGGGCTACCCGCGGTTGTAATTCCTATAACAATCGCATCATTTTCTTTGGCTAAACTTGCAACTTCAACCAGTGACTTTGTTCGTCCTGTATGTGAAATAACCACCACTACATCGCCTTGACGACTATTAATAGCACTCATACGTTGCATTAATATGTCATCGAAATAAACGACAGGGACATTAAAGCGGAAGAACTTATTTAAAGCGTCATGTGCAACAACAGCAGAAGCACCTAGCCCAAAAAATGAAATTTTATTGGCTTGTGTTAATACATCAACCGATCGGTTGATCACATTAGCATCTAAACTTTTACGGGCTAATTCAAGACTTGCCATGGTTGATTCAAAAATTTTATCCGTGTATTCATCAGCCGTATCATTTTCGTCAACGTGCCGGTTAACGTAAGGTGTACCATTTGCCAAACTTTGCGCTAAGTGAAGTTTAAAGTCAGGGTAACCTTTAGTATCTAAACGACGACAAAACCTATTAACAGTGGGTTCACTGATATTTGCTTGCTTAGCTAATGCTGCGATACTGGCATGAATAACAGTACTGGGAGAAGATAATATTACTTCCGCCACCTTACGTTCAGATTTACTGAACGTATCTAACTCGTTGGCGATTTTTTCTAAAATATTCATGTCGGTTAATCCTACTTTTACAAAAATTGTAATTAATTTTCTGTCTAAATGACGAGAATAATGAAAATTTATTTCATAATTACCGCTAATATAAAACACATTAGCAATTTTTAGCAAATTTTTAATTAATGTTTTAACCTAAAATAGCTAACCAGCCGAGAATTTTTAGTGAAATCATCTCTTGAACTCTATATTTATTTATAATACCTAAAATGTAATTTAATTACAAAAAGTTCTTTACTGATGTGAGTATACCCGTTAAATTATGGATAAATGTAGTTTAGTTACAATATATGCTGTATTTATTGATGACATAATTTTAGCTATTATTAGGTATCAGTAAAACAAGCCAACATAAGAGATAATGTTATATGAAAAATTCAGACCTTCAGTCTGCCAGTGAAATCGTCATTTTTGGTGCACTTGGTGACTTGTCTCGTCGTAAATTATTACCCGCTTTGTATCAATTAGACCAAGCCGGCTTATTGAACAATGAGAGTCGAATTTTAGGTGTTGCTAGACAAGACCATTCAGTCGAAGAATTTACTGCTTTTGTGGTTGAAAACCTTACCGAATTTGTTAAAGAGGGTTTAGACAAAGAGGTGATGACTCGTTTTATTACCCGTTTGGTTTATCAACAATTAGATTTTAAAGATACCGCTTCGTACAGCCATTTAGCGACCACGTTAAAAGGTGGACATGAAACGCGCGTTTATTATTTCTCAACACCTCCTGCTATTTATGGCGATATTACCGACGGTTTAAAATCAGCAAAACTTATTACTGACGCAGACCGTGTCGTTATGGAAAAACCGATTGGTAATTGTCTCGCTTCTTCTAAAGTTATTAATGACCAAGTTTCTCGTTATTTTAATGAAAACCAAATTTACCGTATTGATCATTATTTAGGTAAAGAAACCGTACTTAACTTATTAGTACTGCGCTTTGCCAACTCACTTTTTACCAATAACTGGGACCGTAATAGTATTGATCATGTACAGATAACCGTTGCTGAAAGTGTTGGTATTGAAGGGCGCTGGGGATTCTATGATGACGCAGGCCAAATGCGTGACATGATACAAAATCATTTATTACAAATTCTATCTTTATTAGCGATGGAGCCGCCAGCTGATTTAAGTGCAGAGAGCATTCGTGCTGAAAAATTAAAGGCTGTGAAGGCGCTTGTACCCATTAACCGCATGAACGTGAAAGAAAAAACAGTACGCGGACAGTATGCAGATGGTTACTTAAATGGTTTACCTGTACCAGGGTATTTAAATGAAGAAGATGCCAATCAAAAAAGTGATACCGAAACTTTTGTCGCAATAAAAGCGGAAATTGACAATTGGCGTTGGGCAGGTGTTCCGTTTTACCTTCGCACAGGTAAACGTATGCCCGCTAAGCACAGTGAAATTGTGGTGCAATTTAAGCCCCAAGCTCACAATATATTCAAAGAGAGCCATGTAGATTTACCCGCTAATAAATTAACCATTCGTTTGCAGCCCGATGAAGGCGTTGAGTTACAAATGATGAATAAAATTCCGGGTATTGCATCACAAATGCATATTCAAGAAAATAAACTCGATTTGAGCTTTTCAGAAACCTATGAAAATCAGCGTGTTGTTGATGCTTATGAACGATTGATGCTAGAAGTTATTAATGGCAATCAGTCATTATTTGTCAGTCGTGATGAAGTTGAGGCGGCTTGGACTTGGGCTGATAGTATTATTGAAGCTTGGCAGACAAGTAATGAAGCACCTAAAGCTTATCCTGCAGGAACCTGGGGGCCCGTTGCATCGCTTTCAATGATTGCTCGTGATGATCGCCAGTGGGTTGAGTAACTAAATTTTAGCGATAATGTAAATTTCAGGGAATAACTATGTATCAATTAAATGATTTTGCTCAGCGAGCAGATTTAGATAATGCTTTAGCCAATGCAGTGGCCGAAATGTTATCAGACGCTATTAGTAAAAAAGGTAAAGCAAGCCTTGCTGTCTCTGGTGGCTCTACACCGAAAGGTTTCTTTACTGCATTATCAAATAAAGATATTGATTGGCAAAAGGTCACCGTAACGTTAGCCGATGAACGTTGGGTTGAGTTTGAGTCTGAGGCAAGTAACACGCGTTTGGTACATGAAAACTTATTGCAAAATAAAGCCTCTGCTGCTCGTTTTTTTCATCTCAAAAAAGCCGGCGAATGTAATCAAGCAACCTTGGCGTTATTAAATGCAGATGCTAAAAGTAACTTATTGCCATTAGATGTGCTTATTCTTGGTATGGGCGAAGATGGTCATACCGCTTCTTTATTTCCGTGTAGTAATGAAATATCAACAGCACTAGCACTAGAGAATACAGTGGCCTTAATGAAAGTTGTTCCTCAAACCGCTCCTAACGATCGCATCACTTTTACTTATGCGCATTTAGCACAGAGTAAAAATATTATTTTGCATGTATGTGGAAAAGGTAAAAAAGTCGTTTTAGACAAAGCACTTTCAAGTAAAAATCAAAAAGAAATGCCAATAAGGGCATTCTTACAAAACCCAGATATCAATACACAAGTGTATTGGGCGGAGTAACATATGACGATTAAAATGAATAAAAAGATCTTAGCGATCACCAATGAAATTATAGAGCGTAGTAAAATTTCACGCGCTAAATACTTAGCCAAAATTGAAGCTGAAAGCTCTCAAACTGTCCATCGTGCTGGTTTGTCATGTGGTAACTTAGCCCATGGTTTTGCGGCTTGTGGTAAAGAAGACAAAGCCTCACTACGTGGCATACATCACTCAGATATCGCCATTGTATCAGCTTACAATGATATGTTGTCGGCACATCAGCCTTATGAAGTTTACCCTGCGATTATAAAAGCAGCAGTCAGAGATGCGGGTGGTGTAGCACAGTTTGCTGCAGGTGTTCCTGCTATGTGTGACGGTGTAACGCAAGGTCAGCCCGGCATGGACTTAAGTTTAATGAGTCGCGATGTTATTGCGATGTCTGCTGCTGTTGGTTTATCTCACAATATGTTTGATGGCGCAGCGATGCTCGGCATCTGTGACAAAATTGTGCCTGGTTTATTAATTGCCAGTATGACTTTTGGACACCTACCGACTGTTTTTATACCTGCAGGTCCAATGCCTTCAGGCTTACCCAATAAAGAAAAAGCACGTGTACGCCAGCAACATGCTAAAGGTGAAGCCAATGAAGACGAGCTACTCGAAGCTGAATCTGCATCTTACCACTCTGCGGGTACGTGTACTTTCTTCGGTACGGCTAACTCAAATCAATTAGTGGTTGAGGTTATGGGACTTCATTTACCAGGCGCTTCATTTATCGCGCCGAATACCCAGCTTCGTGAAGAATTAACCAAAGCAGCGGCACGTCAAGTTACACGGTTAACACAACAATCAGGTAACTATATGCCGATTGGCAGAATGGTTAATGAACGCTCAATTGTTAACGCCATTGTTGCATTACTTGCTACGGGTGGTTCAACTAACCTGACAATGCATATTATTGCCTTCGCAAAAGCTGCGGGTATTATCATTAACTTTCAAGATTTTAATGACTTATCTGAAGCGGTTCCACTTTTAACACGTATATACCCTAACGGTGAAGCCGATATTAACCAGTTCCAAGAAGCAGGCGGTATGGCACTACTTTTTAGAGAATTGATAGAAGGTGGCTTAATTTTTGAAGATGTAGAAACCATCTGTGGTCGTGGTTTAACGCGATACACTAAAAAACCCGTTTTAGAGAGCGGTGAGCTCAAATGGGTTGACTGTGTTGAAAAGTCACTTGACGATAGTATTATCGCTACGGTTGCTCAGCCATTTAAACCTACGGGTGGCTTACGCGTCCTTAAAGGTAATTTAGGTGTTTCTGTTATTAAAACATCTTCGCTGCGCGAAGGTAGTTTTGTTATTCAAGCACCCGCGGTTGTTTTTGAAGATCAACATGAATTGCAAGCGGCATTTGACGCTGGTGAGCTAGAGAAAGATTTTGTTGCTGTTGTTCGCTTTCAAGGGCCGAAAGCCCGAGGAATGCCTGAGTTACATAAATTAACACCACCACTTGGTGTTTTACAAGATAAAGGCTTTAAAGTCGCAATGGTGACAGATGGCCGTATGTCAGGGGCTTCCGGCAAGGTACCTGCAGCGATACATTTGTGTCCTGAAGCACTTGATGGTGGCTTAATCGCGAAAGTGAAAACGGGCGATATGATTCTAGTTAACGGTGAAACCGGAGAGCTGACCTTAATGGTTGACGAGGCTGAGCTTGCCCAACGTGACAACGCTATTTTTCAAGTTAATGGTCATCATCAAGGCATGGGACGAGAGCTTTTTGGTTTTATGCGTCGTAACTTAAGTACAGCTGAAACGGGTGCTTGTTCATTATTTGATGAAACTGATATAGCCGGAAAAATGTCATGAGTGAATCAACCATCAATTTAGTTGCTGACATTGGTGGTACTAATATCAGATTTGGTCTGGTTAACGACGACGGAACAACGTCTGATATTAACACCTATCAGTGCGACAAATATGACAGCTTAGCCGATGTTATTGGTGTTTATTTATCTTCACATGCATGTGAAGGAAAAACATTAAACGCTTGTTTGGCCATTGCTTGCCCGGTAGAGAATGATCAAATTACCATGACCAACTTACCGTGGACATTTTCTCAATCGGCATTAAAAAATGCATTGAATATTAAGCAGTTATTTTTAATTAATGACTATACAGCAATCGCTCATGCCGTACCTTTACTTAACGATTCACAAAAAGTACAGATTGGTGAAGGGGTTGCTATTGCAGGCAAACCTATTTCTATTTGTGGGCCTGGAACCGGTTTAGGTGTCGCTAATTTAGTACCGACCAGTGATGGTTGGTGTTGTTTAGGTGGTGAAGGCGGGCATGTTGATTTTGCGCCTGTTGACGCAGATGAAATTAAAATATTAAGTTATTTACTTGATCTAAAACAGCATAGAATTTCATATGAGCAATTACTTTGTGGCAGAGGGTTAGAGCAAATTTATCAAGCTTTCCTGTCGATTGGCAACCTGCCTAAGCACAACTTATCTGCTGAAGAAATATCAGCTAAAGCGATTGAGGGTTCTTGTCCACTCTGTGAAAAAGCATTACAGCAATTCTGTAAGACCTTAGGCAGCTTCGCGGGTAATTTGGCCTTAACATTAGGGTGTTTTGGTGGTGTGTATATTGCTGGAGGTATTGTGCCTCGTTTTATCAACTTTATAAATGATAGTGGTTTTAGGCAGCGTTTTGACGCAAAAGGCCGTTTATCGAGTTTTATTAACAATATTCCGACGTATGTGATCACCGAAGCTCAACCCGGTTTGATTGGGGCATCAGCCTATATTCGTCAACAATTATCTTCAATGAAAGGACAAATGTAAATCATGACCATAACAAAAACTTGGCAACTATCGCCAAAAGACATTTTCGCTATGGGGCCAATAGTACCTGTTCTTGTTATCAAAGATGTTGAAGATGCATTGCCTATTGCCAAAGCACTACTTGCTGCAGGCATAAAAGTCTTAGAAGTGACTTTACGAACACCTGCAGCACTTGATGTCATTAAAATCATTGCTAAAGAGTTACCTGAAGCTTGTGTCGGTGCAGGAACGGTTACTAACCGAGAAATGCTCCAACGTTGCCAAGAAGCTGGTGCTAAGTTTGCGATAAGCCCAGGTTTAACAAAAGACTTATTACAAGCAGGCAACGAAGGTAACATTGCGCTTATCCCTGGGATTTCATCTATTTCAGAAATGATGGATGGTATCGACTTTGGCTATGACCATTTGAAGTTTTTTCCCGCAGAAGCCTCTGGCGGCGTTAAAGCAATACAGTCAATGGGTGGGCCATTCCCCGACATTCGTTTTTGCCCAACGGGTGGCATAAATTTAAGTAACGTTAATGATTACTTAGCTTTATCAAATGTTGCTTGTTGTGGTGGCTCTTGGTTGGTTACTGACGAGATCATAAAAAATAAAGACTGGCCTAAAATTACTGAACTAGCAAAGCAAGCGTTAGCCCAAATAAAATAACGTTTCATTAAAGACTAAAAAGGCTGAAGTTACTTCAGCCTTTTTGTTTAGTTATTGGTACTTTCAGTGAGAGGGTGAGTAAAGCTGAATTTTGTTAAAAAATTCTCTAATGCTTGAGAAGGTAAAGGTTTTGAGAAATAGTACCCTTGGATAAAGTCACAACCGAGCTCTGTTAATATTTCTACTTGTTCTTTTTTTTCTACGCCTTCAGCGACCACGGCAATTCCTAATGCTTTTGCCATTGAAATAATTGCGGTTACAAGTGTTTTGTCATCCCTAACCATGGTCATTTCTTTAATAAAACTTCTGTCTATTTTTAGAATATCAATAGAAAAACGCCGTAAATAGCTTAACGATGAGTAGCCCGTACCAAAGTCATCAAGCGCTATTTTACAACCAGCATCTTGGATGCTTTTTAATAAAGATATATTGTTGTCGTTTTCTGGCGCTAATACGCTCTCCGTTAATTCAAAACAAATATCACTAGGTGATAGACCCGACGCCTCGATAACATGTAACCATAAATTGTTATTGGCTTCATCTTTGGGGAATTCATAAATAGAACGATTTATATTAAAAATAATGTCAGTAAAACCTGCATTTTTAAGTGTTTTAAGTACTTGGCAAGATTTCTTTAATACAATAGCACCTACTCTATCAATTAAGTTAAAGTGCTCAGCGACAGGAATAAAATCACTAGGAGACACCCAAGTCCCGTTATTATTCCAACGTACAAGGGCTTCAAATTTGGTACATAATTGGGTTTTTAATGAAATTATAGGTTGAAACACAACATCGAGTTTATTACTGTTAATTGCCTCTTCAAGTTCATTTTTTACCTTTAAAATTCGAGCGGCACTTTCTCCCATATTAGAGGTGAAAAAGCGGAATGAATTTCTCCCATTATCTTTTGCATCAAACATCGCTTGTTCCGCTTTTTTAAATAAACCTGCTGCATTTTTTTCGTCATGTGGAAATAGTGCAATGCCTATACTGAGCGAACAGTTTGTGGTGATACCATCTAAGTGAAACGGATCTGAAAAAGATTTCGCTATGTTTTCAGCAATACGCTGCGCTCCTTGTTCATCTGGCAGGTTTTTAATAAAAAGGGCAAAACTGTCACCACTTGTTCTCGCTACAGTGTCTGTATCACGTATAAGTGATTTCAAACGATTCGCGACTAGCCTTAATAGCTTGTCGCCAAAGGCATGCCCGTAGGTGTTATTAATATGCTTAAATAGATCAAGATCCATAACAAATAATCCACATAAAGATTGTATGTTCTGCGCTTCTTGGCAATTTTGCTTTATGACTTGATCAACTTGTTGAAATAACATTTTCTTATTGGCGAGTTTCGTTAACGAATCAAAGTAGTACTGGCGCTTTATTTTGCTTTTATCTTTATTTTGTTGCGTAATATCTGAAAAAAAAGACACATAGTGAGTCTCTTGATTTACTTTGTTATAAATAGTACTTATGGACAGCCATTCAGGGTATATTTCGCCACTTTTTCGCTTATTCCAAATTTCTCCTTGCCAGTGTCCTCGACGTTTTAACTGAGACCACATTTTTTGATAGAAGTTTTTGTCATGATGACCCGATTGGAAAAACTTTGGCGTTTCCCCTATCACTTCATCGATGTGATACCCAGTAATTTTACTAAAAGCTTTATTGGTATGGATAATACGAGTGTGTGCGTCAGTAATTAAAATAGCTTCATGGCTATTTTCTATAATAGTATTCGTTAACTCCAACTTTTCAGAATAGGATTTTTTGTGTAACTCTCTTTCAATAAGCCCGGAAAATAACAGGAATAATGTTTCGATTTCATTGGTGTTAGAAATAGGCTCTTGAAAAAGAGCAACTAAAATAGCGACAATATTTCCCTCTACATTTTTAAGAGGAACGCCAACATAGCCTTCAATACTCATATCAATTAATCGTGCATCATTAGGATATAGTTGCTGGATATTAGAGCGATGGGTACAAATTAATGAATTAACTATCTTTTCACATGGCGTATTAGGTAAAGAATAAGAAATATTTTCAATGATCTCTCCTTGGCTAGCTAAAGCAATAGTGGTTGCCAATGTGTCGTTATCATCTAATGATGCAATGTAGACAAAGTCAGCATTGATAGCTTTACTCAATGATAAACAAATGTCATGGAAGAAATTAGCACTGTTTATATTGGCTAAGCTTTTAACAATACTTTTAATACGATATTCGTTCATACGCTAACTTGTTGTTGAGAAGGGAAACCACAATAAAAAAGCTTAAGGTCAACACTTTAAAGAATGATCTTATCGCTTATCATTTACGTTTTATAGGGAAATGTATGGCTTGTAGAGAGGGAGTTAAACAATATTGATTAAAATCAATATTTATATAAGTAAATGTTACTTATATCATTTTATTTAAATCAAAAAGCCAAATATAAATATTTGGCTTTTCATGTTACAGGTATTGATAAATAATTTTAGCTTTTATAGGCACTAATGTAGGCAACTAAATCAAGTACCTTGTTCGAGTAACCAATTTCGTTGTCATACCAAGAAACTATTTTCACAAATTTATCAGTAAGTGCAATCCCCGCACCCGCATCAAAAACAGAAGTGCAAGTTTCGCCAATAAAATCGTTAGAAACGACTTGATCTTCGGTGTAACCTAAAATTCCTTCCAAATCTCCATAGGCGGCTGATTTCATCGCATCGCAAATATCTTGATAAGTTGCGCTCTTCTTAAGATTAACGGTTAGGTCAACGACAGAGACATTCGGTGTAGGTACTCGAAATGCCATGCCGGTAAGTTTACCATTTAATTCAGGAATAACTTTACCGACCGCTTTTGCTGCACCTGTCGATGAAGGGATTATATTTTGCCCTGCACCACGACCACCACGCCAATCTTTAGCTGAAGGGCTATCCACAGTTTTTTGTGTTGCTGTAGTTGCATGAACAGTAGTCATTAAACCACTTTCAATACCCCAATTATCATTAAGTACTTTAGCAATAGGCGCTAAACAATTGGTGGTACATGATGCATTTGATACAATGTCTTGACCTTTATATTCGTTGAGGTTTACACCACAAACAAACATCGGTGTGTCATCTTTCGATGGAGCCGAAAGAACAACTTTTTTTGCACCAGCTATGAGATGTTTGCGGGCAGTTTCATCGGTTAAAAATAAACCGGTTGATTCAATGACAACATCAACATCTATCTCATCCCATTTTAATTCTTCGGGATTACGAACTGCGCTTACACGAATGACTTTACCATCAACAATTAGTTGGCCATCTTTTACTTCTACAGTTCCATTAAATCGACCATGTGTTGAGTCATATTTAAGCATGTAAGCCATGTAGTCAATGTCGATTAGATCATTTATACCGACAATTTCAATGTCACTTCTTTGTGCTGCTGCTCTAAATACGAAACGGCCAATGCGTCCAAAACCGTTGATACCAACTTTAATAGTCATGTTGAAACCTTAAATGAAAATAATGTAGTAAAATTACATCATTTTGAGATTTTTACAAGCAATACTTTGCGGTTAGTTGAGTTTTAGTGCTTTAAAGGTCGTTTTATTACGAATATAAGGATGCTTTTATTGCTAGTGGCTTAGTTTTGTTCATGGTAGAATGCATGCCATTATATTTCTTAGTATTTATGGACTTTCTAATATGACACAAGACAATAGTTTGTGTGACATCGGCTTTATTGGCCTAGGTGTAATGGGTAAAAATTTGGTGCTAAATTTAGCTGATAATGGCTATAGTATTGCTGCTTTTGATTTAGACAATGAAAAGGTGCTTGGTGTTATTGCCCAAGACAAGTTGGAAAATGGTGAAAATAAACAACGTGTTCATGGTTGTTCTTCATATACCGAATTACTCTCACGCTTAAAAACCCCTCATCTTATTGTACTCTCTGTGCCTGCTGGCGCGCCTGTTGATCAAGTCTCTGAAAGCCTGATCGGTGCAGGTATCCAACCCGATGATATTATTATCGATACAGGTAATAGCCTTTGGGTTGATACGGTAGCCCGTGAGAAAAAATATAAAAACAATTTTATTTTATTTTCTTCTGCTGTTTCTGGCGGTGAAGTGGGCGCTCGATTTGGACCCGCATTAATGCCTAGTGGCTCTCCTTATGCGTGGACACGTATCAAACCTATATGGGAAGCTATATCAGCAAAAGTTGATGCCGAAACAGGTAAGCCTCTAGAGCGAAGTAAGCCTGGAGAAACAATTAAAAAAGGTGAACCTTGTGCTGCATATATTGGCCCTGCAGGTGCCGGACATTATGTGAAAATGGTGCATAACGGTATTGAATATGCCGATATGCAAATTATATGTGAAGCCTATCACACCCTCCGCGCTGGTTTGAATTTATCACCAGATGAAATCGCTGATATTTTTGAACAATGGAACCAAGGCCCTTTAGACAGTTATTTAATGGAGATTTCTGTAGAAGTATTACGCCATAAAATAACGGATGATAACATCCCTCTGGTTGATTTGATTCTTGATAAAGCAGGGCAAAAGGGTACGGGCTTATGGACAGCCACGAGCAGTTTAGAATTAGGTACACCAGCACCCACTATAGCTCAGGCGGTATATGCGCGCTCTATTTCTTCTTTTAAAGACTTAAGAGTGCAGAGTGCGAGTTTGCTCAATGGACCTGAAGCAATAACATTAAACCCACAAGAGAAATTAGCCTTTATTGCGCGCTTACATGATGCCATTTACTGCGCTAAAATTTGTGCATATGCGCAAGGTTTTCAGTTAATGAAGCAAGCTGAAAAAGAACATGGCTGGGAATTAGATTTTGCCAGTATTGCTAAAATATGGCGTGCAGGTTGTATTATTCGTGCGGCATTTTTACAATCTATTACTGAAGCTTTTAAACGCAATGCGAAGTTAGAAAACTTAATGTTAGATGCCTTCTTTGTTGAGCAACTAAACGCTCACCAATTGAATTGGCGGAAAACCGTTGCAGAGACTGCTTTAATGGGGATTTCAACCAGTGCCATCAGTTCATCGTTAACTTATTACGATGCTATGCGCACAGCGGTACTTCCTGCAAATTTATTACAGGGGCAACGAGATTTCTTTGGCGCCCATACTTTTGAACGGTTAGATCAAGAAGCAGGAAAGAAATTTCATGTCGAATGGTCTCATCCTGAACGTGAAATGATCGAATTTGGTCACTCTAAATAAAAGGTAATAACAATATGTCTACAGACGCTTATCAAGATAAATTATCACCAGAGGCATACAAGGTATGCCGATTAGCGGCTACAGAGCAACCGTTTAGTGGTGAATATAATGATCATTGGCTAGAAGGGATTTATCATTGCGCGTGCTGTGAAAAAGAATTATTTTCCTCAGCTGATAAATTTCAATCAGGTTGTGGATGGCCAAGTTTTTCTGCAGCGATCAGTCCAAATGTTGCTTACATTGAAGATGTTAGCCACGGTATGACACGTACAGAGATCACTTGTAGTGATTGTGATTCACATCTCGGCCATGTCTTTGATGACGGACCTAAGCCAACAGGTAAACGTTACTGTGTTAATTCACTCAGTTTACAGTTTGTTTCTCGTTAGTATCTATAAAGCGAATAGCTAAATAATATTATATTTTGGGGGCTTTAAACGTCCCCGACTTTATTCTGTCTAATGTAGACTTAGCTACTTTATCTAATAAATTTTTGTCTAAGTTATAGCCACTGATATAATTATCTAGAGACTTCTCTGTTACTTCTTTATGATCTGGCATATATAAACGTAAGATCCGTAACCAAATGTAGACTTGTTTTACTTGTTGCTTTTCGACAAATATAGTTGATATTGACTCAAAAATCTCTGGATTTATTTGCTCATTTTCGTTTGATAACTCAAGAGAGTGATAAAGTAACTTAAGCGTTTTCTTTGGGTCTATTTTTGTATAGTAAGTGGCTAAGTTGAATTGAGACCGAGGGTTCTCTAATGCGATGCTACCTTCTTGGGCTAAAAACTTGTCTAATGCCCCTTCATTAATGTAACGTGACCAATGGTAATAAAGTAGGTGAGGGTGTTCAGACATTTCTGTTTCTTTTGAAATTTCTTTAATACGATTTTTTGCTTTAATGGCATTGTCTACTCGCATCGTTTGTTTATGCTTTAATTTAATATGTTCAATTTTTGATGCATGAACCATACATTGCGCATAATTTTCATAACTGAGTAACTGGTGATACTTTTGTAAATCTGAAGCGTTTGATTTATGTTCTAAATTTGCAAAACCTACCATGATACGTTCCCGCTTACACCACGAGTCTTCCTTAAATTCATCACAAATTTCTGTATTATTTTCACAAAGCTCCGCAAAATTTGGTTGGTTATCACAGGCGGATAATAAAAAAAGTAGTGAGAAAAACCCTAATATTGTCTTCATTTTAGTACCATATTTGAAAGTAAAATCCTGTGTAACTAGTGGCGAAAGTTTTCAGGTTCGATTACAATAGTCCCGCATTTAATTATTATTGTAGTTAGTGCTAATATTATAGCTAATATTAATAATAACTCATCGTTCAATTGACTGAAATAAAAAGGTTTACGCAATGACTTCTCTTCTTGAGGAACAATACCAAGCTAGCTGGCAAGAACGCCAAACATTTGCTGAAAATATGCAACCTATTATAGGGCAACTTTTCAGAAACAAAGGTCTTGAAGTATCTATTTATGGTCGACCATTAGTCAATGCTTCTGCAATTGACATTATTAAAGCACATAAGTCTGTCGCTTTACATGAGGAGAGTAAATTACGTTTACGTGAAAGCTTTCCTTTTATTGATGCATTAAACAAGATGGACTTAGCACCTGCTCGCATTGATGTAGGTAAATTAGCTTATCGTTACTTGTTTCAAGGTCAAGCCAATGGCTTATCAATTGAACAATTTTTAGAAAAAGAATTAGTGACTATTAACAAAAATTCAGACATTCAAAAACCAAAAGATGTTGTTCTTTATGGTTTTGGTCGTATTGGACGCTTATTAGCTCGACTATTAATTGAACGTGCTGGTCCAAGTTCAAAATTAAATTTACGCGCTATTGTTATTCGTCCCAGCGGTAAAGGTGATTTAGCTAAACGTGCAAGTTTATTACGACGTGATTCAGTGCATGGTGCTTTTAACGGCAGTATTACTATAGATGAAGAAAATAGTGTCATTAAAGCTAACGGTGCCTTTATCCAAGTGATTTATGCAAAAAGCCCTAGCGATATCGACTATACACAATATGGAATTAATGACGCTTTAGTCGTTGATAACACAGGAGTATGGAGCGACGAAGAAGGTTTAGGTCAACATTTACAGTCAAAAGGCGTTGCGAAAGTATTGTTAACAGCTCCCGCTAAAGGTGATATTAAAAATATCGTTTATGGCGTAAACCAAGATATGATTTTAGCCGATGACAAAATTATTTCTGCTGCTAGTTGTACAACTAACGCTATTACACCTGTTTTAAAAGCTATTAACGATGAGTTTGGTATTAAAAATGGTCACGTTGAAACGGTTCATTCATACACGAATGATCAAAACCTGATTGATAACTACCATCCAGCACCACGTCGTGGCCGCAGTGCACCGTTAAACATGGTGATTAGTACAACGGGAGCTGCTAAAGCTGTTGCTAAAGCATTACCTGAATTGAAAGGTTTGTTAACAGGTAATGCCATTCGTGTGCCTACACCAAACGTTTCAATGGCTATCATGAATTTGAACTTGAAAAAGTCGACAGATAAAGCCGCTCTAAACGATTATTTGCGTAATATTTCGTTAAATTCAAAACTACAAAATCAAGTAGACTACACAGCTTCAACTGAAATTGTTTCTACAGATTTAGTGGGTTCGCGTTACGCGGGTGTTGTTGATTCTCAAGCAACGATTGTCGATGGCGATCGCGCTGTATTATATGTATGGTATGACAATGAATTTGGTTACAGCTGTCAGGTTGTCCGTGTTATGCTAGAAATGGCAGGTATTCAAGTACCCACGTTACCAATTACCTAAGTTTGTTATGAATTGACCTTTACTGTTTTTTTACATTCAACGTCAATTTTATTAATAAAAAGTCGCTTTTAAGCGACTTTTTTATTTCCCTCTCCCACTAATTTTAGCGAAAAAAAAACCGCATAAATGCGGTTCTTTATTTTTATGAAATGCTACTTTTTACCTTTTGCTATAATAGCTCTCGCCATTTCATCAGCGACTTGACCGGTAGGTAAGTTTTTCTCTTTCGCCGTTTCAAATACATTCATTAGGGTATGATAGATATTTTGGACTAAACTTGTCGCTTTATCTGCACAGTAAGGTTCTGGATAAATCTCAAGAGCAACATTAATAATACCACCTGCGTTAATAACGTAATCGGGTGCGTATAAAATACCTTTCTCTAAAAGTACTTGATCATGTCGGCTTTCTGCAAGTTGATTGTTAGCACAGCCAGCAATGATTACTGCTTTAATTTCTGCAAGCGTATCATCATTAATTGAAGCACCTAATGCACAAGGCGCATAAACATCAACCTCTTGTTTATAGATATCATCAAGACTGACAATCGTTGCATTTAGCTCTGTGGCCGCTTTATCTAAAATCTGTTGATTGATATCAGTAACAATCAGTTTTGCACCCGCAGCGTGAAGTTTTTCACACAATGAATAACCAACACTACCAAGTCCTTGAACGGCAACTTTAATTCCCGTTAAATCATCTGTGCCTAATTTAAACTTAACGGCAGCTTTAATACCTAAGAAAGTCCCTAGCGCAGTAAAGGGGCCAGGGTTACCACTTTTTCCTTCTAAACCTGATACAAAGTCAGTTACTTGGTTAACAACAGCCATATCACCTGTGGTAATATTTACATCTTCAGCGGTGTAATAACGACCACCTAAGTTATTTACTGCTCGACCATAAGCTTTGAATAAATCATCTGATTTTAAGTGCTTAGGATTACCAATAATAACCCCTTTACCACCGCCGAGCTTTAAGCCGGCCATAGCATTTTTGTAGGTCATGCCTTTTGATAAACGCAAAACATCTTTTAATGCTGATTCATCGTTTACGTAATCCCAAAAACGACAGCCACCTGCTGCTGGTCCGAGTGCTGTACTATGTACTGCAATTATCGCTTTTAAGCCTGTTGCATCATCGCTGCAATAAACAACTTGTTCATGATTGTCGAAATCTACTAAATCAAAAATTGCCACTTCTAAATCTCCACGTAAAAAGTTTTTTAATGTTCTTTTTACTTATGTAATAAGAGTTGTATTGTTTCGGTGCGCACAATAGCATTTAGCCTAATGCTTCGCTAGATGTGGCATCAAAAAATTATTGTCGGTTTGTTAGGATAAATGTATAGAATAAAGCACAACAATTAAAAGGTAGGCAAAACAACAGCGGTGATTACTGTTTATAAGGGTAATAAATCAGTGATTGAAAGCGAAGTTGGTGGATTTACTGACATTGTCAACAGAGCAAGCCATACGCTGTCGTGGCATGCCTGCCTCCATAAAAACGGCCCCTGCACTGATAAAGTTAAAGTTTCTAAAATATTCAACGTTATCAAGTGGGCTGTAAATAAAAACCTCATCCAATTTGAGGTCTTTTGCAATAGCGAGT
>NZ_JACGUZ010000036.1:0-50826 GCF_014076955.1 Colwellia sp. Bg11-12 | reverse complement strand
CCAATCGCAGCGCCGCCGGTTGCAGCTTTCAAAATTCTACGATTCCTTTTACTTATATCATCCTCATTTTTATTGGCTAAATAAGCCGCCACAGCAGCAACACCTGCTCCGATACCCGCGCCTTTAGCGGTATTGGTGACTTTTTGCTCACCCGTATATGGGTCAAAAGTAGCACAAGCGCTTAAGGCTAGACAAGTGATTAGAGGGATAGTAATTTTTTTCATTTTTTTCCTTAGGGAAGTGATTTATTAGTTTGTGTATTAAGTGTATTAAACTAAAAAGGTTACTCTTCGTAACAATGCGGTGATTATAAGTGCCGAGGCTTGTATATGTCTAGGCGTATTCATCTGTGATTTATGAAGGATTAAAATTACTGAGCATATCTTAGCCCAACAAAGTGGCATAAGTGACGATTGAACCAAATTCCCTAATCGGTTATGTTTTTGGCACTAACTTTTATTCTTGCTCATGCTCTCTTGATACGCAAAGAAGAAGCTATAACATTGATAAACCTAAGGCCGCTCTAAGCTCAATGCTGCCTTTGACCTTTGGTATATATTAGTTGTATTACCATTTATATAGTTTGTTAAGTGTATTTCTATTTTTGTCTTAAATCATCTATTCTTTATATTATTCTTATTTTCTAAATTACTTAGAAGCATGAAGTCATTAACTTTTAATCAACTACAACTGCGTGTACTCGTATTATTATTTTTATTGTTTACAAGTGCTTTAGTCGGCTATCGATATTTTATAGAGTTGCCAAAACTCGAAGTTAGTACATCACTTCTTGCAAACAGAGAACTTGACGCCTTAACATTCAGTATCGAAAACATGTTGAAAAATATATCAAAAACAAGTTTTGATTATGCCGTTTGGACATCAACTTATGATTTTATGGTTGATCAAAATCAAGACTATATTGACGAAAATATTATTGACAATACTTTTAAAAGCCTAGAAATAAATGGTATTTTTTATATCAATAAAGATCTTGAACTTATTCTTGGTAAGGGACTTAATTACAAAACAGGAAAATCCTTGAATTTTTCTTTCTATGATTTCAAAAAACACCCCCACTATTTGACTATGTTACCTACACCGAAAAATGATTTTAGCTCCCCTAATACCAAAGGGTTTATGACTACACAGCATGGTCCTGCTATTTACAGTGTCAATCAAGTCAGAAAATCTGATCTCGGCGGTGAGCATCGAGGATTTCTTATTTTAATCAAACTGATTGAAAATGATTTTACAGAAGACTTGGGGAGGTACACGGTAACCAAAATCTCATTTAGCCCTATTCCTCAAGATAAAAACTTAAAGCGCTTTCATCTTTGGAATGAAAAATCGACTATGAGTACCGTAGAGCCTTTTACTCAAGTATTAATAGAAGATATGAACACTCGTCCTGTTGCTATTCTTAAAATGGTACATAGCTTAGGTAATATGCCTAATCTAGTAAATGAACAAAGCCTGATATTTATTACCTTACTTAGTTTTGTGTTTTATATGGTTCATCGACTCATTTCAATTACCATTATTATGCCAGTGAAAAAACTAGCCAATGACATTAAAATCAAGGATACAAAAGAAAAATATACCAAATTAAATGAAAACTATACCGTAAAAGAGCTTTCTACCGTATCAAGAAATGTCAACAAACTTATGTTTACTATTAAAAAACAAAACGAATTATTGACTAAGCAAGTTAATACAGACCAACTAACTCAAGTTATGAATCGCTATGGTTTAAAAACGGGTTTAGATAAGCATAAAGATCAATGTATCCGGCACAATGTTAGTTTTATTGTTGTAATTTGCGATATTGATCATTTCAAAAGTTATAACGATTCTTTTGGCCATATGAAAGGAGATGAAACACTATATGAAGTTGCACAATCATTAGAAAAACATTGTAAACGTTCTACCGATATTTGTGCGCGCTTTGGTGGAGAAGAGTTTGTTTTATTGTTTAGTGAAATGTCTGAAGACAATTTACAGAGAAAAATGCAAGATATTATAGACACAATAGGGAGCCTTAATATTCCCCATTCGAAATCACCAACAGCTCCATTCCTTACAGTAAGTTTAGGTGCTACGATTGTACAACCATCTGACGTTGTTGATTTTTCTTTACCGTTAGATGAAATTGTTAAAACTGCTGATAAAGCACTTTATCAAGCTAAAGCTAACGGCCGTAATCGTTTTGTTATTAATTATTTTTCATCGAATAATTAAAATAATAAAGAGCTGTGTTAATTGAATCAATAGCGACTAGGAGCAAAAAAGAAAGAAATAGTTATTCTAGAGTGGCTCTTTCCAAATTATTTACGATTTGTAATAGCGTTAGTAAATGTAGTTAACTGTTTAAACTGTAATTCATAAGAACAACGCTTTATAGGCAATTGGAAAAACTAACTAGTTGGCTCATTTTAATGATGAGTGACCGCTGTGATGGCTTTGTTGCCGTCGGTAGATGTACTAGGTTTATAAGTGAGTTCAGTCTCTCTTGCAAACTCTTAGCGGATAGTGGAGCTTTATTAGTCAATACAACGCTATACTTTTGCAAGAAAGTCGGCTTAATTTAGGCGTTAATTTATCACAATAAATAGTCCGATTAGCCTAATCTAGTTTCATATAAATTTAAAATGAAATCGACACATTTTTTGACTATACAGAACAATCGATGGAAAAGAAGATTGGATTAAAGCTATGAATTCGATTCATGTATGTTAATTAGCAACTAAAACGGATCCAGTATGTATGCTGCTCTAAATAATATTTGATACTTTGATTACAATTGAGTTACAGGAAAACACCTAGGGTCAATATTGCTTAATTTGGATATTATGTTAGTGTTAAAGCACTTCTTTATCATATAGCATATTGAATTTTATCTCTTAAAGTATATAAAGTTCACATTAAATAGGATTGTTAATTTATGAATAAATATATAAAAACTGCGTTAGGCTGTCTATTACTTATTTTAGGGTTGGGTCAAGCTTCAGCCGAAGTTTATGGTTCAGAACAAGTACTGGCGACTCAACAACATAGCTACAATAAACAACATATTTTGGCTTTTGTAGATTCAGATGCCGTGCAACAACAGTTAACAGTTTTAGGGGTAAATCAAGCTGATGCAAAAATGCGCATCGCTAACATGACACAAGACGAATTGGCATCTTTAAATACACAGATGAACGAAATGCCAGCAGGCGGAGTAGTAGGCACTATTGTGACTGTTTTAGTAGTAATTGCTGTACTAGATGTATTGGGAATTACAGACGTCTATCCTTTTATCAGACCAATTTAATCCCTAATATTTGAAAAGGAGTATAATCATCAAGGCTAGTATGCTTGTTAGTGTTTTTTTATTACTCACGGCCTGTCAAACTCCATTGCAAACCAGAGTGTTATTAGCAGATAATCACTTTGGTTTTAGCAAACACACCATTTCAAATGTACCATTTTATCCTCAGCAAGCATTTTTTTGTGGGCCAACGACTCTTTCCGAAGTCATTAACTTTTATGGGGGGACAGCTGCACCTGAGGATATAGCACCAGCAACTTTCATCCCAGAGCTAGAAGGCACATTACAAGTCGAAATGACTGCTAGTGCCCGCCAAAATAAGCTACTTGCCTACGCAGAGCGAGGTTCTTTAACCCAGCTACTGGGCTTGGTTAGAGATAATATCCCCGTTATTGTACTTCAGAACAATTCTATATCGATGTTTCCAATGTGGCACTATGCGGTTGTTATAGGGTATGACCTTGCAGAAGAAAATATTATTTTGCACACGGGTGAAACCAAAGCACACAAGCTAAACTTAGGCACATTTGAACGCACGTGGCAGCGTGGTAATTATTGGTTGCTAGCCGCTGTGCCGGGTAGCGTTAGCAGTCAGCACTTTAACAAGTTTATCTATACTAAAGCAGCTCAAGATCTGCTGAGTACGGGGCAAACTGACGCAGGTTTGATTGCTATGCAGCGTGCCAGTCATGAATGGGTAGGCTACTGGCTACCTTATTTTTTACTTGCCAATCATTATTTGCCTACTAGCCCCAG
This sequence comes from Colwellia sp. Bg11-12, assembly GCF_014076955.1. Taxonomy (NCBI): domain Bacteria; kingdom Pseudomonadati; phylum Pseudomonadota; class Gammaproteobacteria; order Alteromonadales; family Colwelliaceae; genus Colwellia; species Colwellia sp. Bg11-12. The sequence continues at coordinate 46,757 of NZ_JACGUZ010000036.1, read as the reverse complement.
AGTCGCCGCCCAGTGGTACCAGAAAGGCTTCCAGCTGGCGCATGGCGAAGTCCAGACTCAAGTACCGTACCTAAATAATTATGCCTATGTGCTGGCTAAACTTGGTTGTAAAGACAAGGCAAATACCCTGATTGAGCAAGCCTTAGCTCTGTCACCAGAGGCAGAAAGTTTACTTGATACAAAGGAACAAATTAAACTGTCTGCCTCTTTAGATACAGTATACTGTCAAGCAACAAATATAAATTAGTTGATTGTGGAAAAGCGATTATCATTATTTCGCTCGTTGTCATCCGCTTATGGTGCTTACGTTTTTATTAGCTGTTAACTGACTCATGATGAACGACCGCAATGGTGGCTCAGTCGTCTGTCAGGATAAATACAAGTCTATGCCTCCTGAAAGCTCAATGCAGCCGTTGAATTTCCATCACTTGATGTTAATATAAGTACAAAACTTCTCCAATCTATTAGCAGATACAAGCTTATCTACTCAATAAACATTGGTTTCTATACTTTAGAATTTCACTGCGGTAGCCAGCGTTTTAATGCTTCTTGCACCTTATTAGGGTTTACTGGTTTAGAGATAAAATCATTCATTCCTACCGCGAGACACTTCTCTCGATCGCCTTCCATTGAATTTGCTGTCATGGCGATTATCGGTATATCTCGATTAAGTACCTTCGATTCTAAATGTCGAATTTGTTGAGTAGCTTCATAACCATCCATTACTGGCATTTGACAATCTATAAGAACTAAATCAAAAGGCAGATTCTCTAAAGAATTTAACGCTTCTTCTCCATTGGCAGCTAATTCAACTTGCACACCAAACTTTTTCAATAAGCCTTGGGCAACTTTCTGATTAACTGCATTGTCCTCTACTACCAGAACTCTTGCAGCAAACTGAGGAAGTTCACGAGAACTATAGGCCGTGACCAAAGGTTGTTCTGGTGAATTAACTCCTGCTACTGTCATTAAAGTATTGTAGAGAATAGTTTGATCGATAGGTTTATTAAGATATCCATTAAACCCAGCGGCCTTTAATTTTTCCACGCCTCCTCGTTGCCCTTGTGATGTTAGCATCACTAAACGAGTATTTTTAAAAAGGTGATTATCATTTTTGATCTTAGTACCAAGCTGAAAACCATCCATTTGAGGCATTTGCATATCTAGAATAGCGATATGGTAAGGTGTCCCTTTTGAACTTTCTTCAGTTAATTTTTCTAACGCTTTCTTACCGCTATCTACCAACGTATGTTCAACGTGCCATTTAGTAAGCAGTTGTCCTAACAAAACCCTATTTGTTAAATTATCATCAACGATAAGTATTTTTTGCTCCTGTAAGTTATCAAAAACCTTCTTTGGTCTAACAGTGTTTGTATTAGCAATGTTGAGTGTAAACCAAAACGTTGAACCTTTACCTTCAACACTTTTGATGCCTATCTCACCGTCCATCATCTCAACTAACTGCTTACTTATAGATAACCCTAGCCCTGTGCCTCTGTATTTACGAGTAGTAGAGCCATCGGCTTGACTGAAACGCTCAAAAAGCTTACTTTGTTGTTCATCACTAAGACCAATACCAGTATCAGTAATTTCAAAGAGGATTTTTGTACGCTGATCAGTCTGCTCTTGCACTTTACAATATACTGATATCTCTCCTACATCTGTGAATTTAATCGCATTACCAACCAAGTTATTGAGTATTTGTCGAATCCGGCCAGGATCAGCAATGAACGACTGATTCGGCATAATGTTAGCGGGACAAATCAGTTCTAGATCCTTTTTATGAGCTTGAAAAGCAATGCTGCTGCCAACGTCATGCAACAACAATTCTAAATCAAATTCAATTGCTTCAAGCTCTAACATGCCAGCTTCAACTTTGGAAAAATCAAGGATATCATTAATGACAGTCAACAGAGATTCGGCACTATATTTTACCGTTTTGGCAAAATTGTACTGCTCTTTATTTAACGATGTATCAAGTAAAAGGTTCGTCATACCTATCACGCCATTCATTGGAGTCCGAATTTCATGGCTCATAGTCGCTAAAAATTGCGTTTTTGCCTCTGTTGCTGTTTCAGCTTGTTCCTTGGCTATGGCAAGATGTTCTAAAATTTCTTTTTGTGCCGTAATATCTGTGCGTATGGAAGTAAAACCTTTGACTTCTTTGTTGCTATCGAAATTGGGTACTATCGTGGTATCAACCCAATAGAAGTCGCCGTTCTTTGCTCTATTACGGACTTCGTCGTGCCATACTTCCCCCCCTAAGACCATTTGATGCATGTTCTGCCAATAGGACTTAGGCTGATTATTCGAATTAAGTAGGTTGTGCTTTTTACCAATAAGTTCGCTTTCTTGATAACCACTGATTTCTACAAATTTATCGTTTACATAGAGGATGTTACCGTCGATATCTGCAATTGATACAAGTGAATGTTGGTCTAAGGCAAATTTGGCAGATTCAGCTTGTTCTTTGGCTTTGGATAGTTCTAATGTTCTTTCTTTAACACGGCTTTCCAATTGATTTTTTTCAGTGATTAGTAAATTCTCTAATTTTGACTGTAACTTCCTCGATTGTTCAAGTCTATACACGAAGAGTGAGATAATTAATAACCAAATTATTGATATCACGTAATATTGAAAATTTTGTTTCTCAATATCAATATTTAGGCTTTCATTTAGCTCATCGTTTATATTTCTTGCTGATGAAATTACGTTCACATAAATACCATCAAATTGTTGATCAAGTTGACTACCAACCCCGCCTGAAGCTTTATTATCCAATCTTTGTTGTGCAACTTCTTTAAACAAAATTAGACTTAAAAGTGCATTTTTGATTTCATCTATTGTTGAGTTTTTTAAAACGGCTACTATTGATGTCCCTTGGCCATTAGTACCTCCTTCTGATAATTGTTTGAGTAAAACTTCTGCTGCTGTTAACTTGTCCCAAAAATCAGTGTTGAGATCAATAGAGGTATCGCCGCTTATACTTTCTTCAAACCATAAATGGGCATTAGTAACATTGATTTGAACCCGTGAAATATTATCAATATGTAACTTATTATTATTGGTGAATCCTACCCATGAGTTATGGGTATAAAATAAAATAAGTAGTGAAAAAACCCCCAATCCTAAAAAAATGTAACTCTTTGAAAAATCGATCTTATTCATTTATATAGCCTAGGGATTCTTTATGTGAGTAATACTTTTAATGGTTGCTCAATATTTACGGGATAAAAGAGCCTTTAATATTTTGATATTAGACCAATAATATTAATATGCATATAAAACATATTATATAATGTGCACCGTAAGACCGACAAATGGTATATATATCTAAAGTAAGCCTAATTCATTGAAAGCTGTAAGGATCAATGCAGAATTTACCTAAGTAAAAAATTAGTACCAAGTGACCTTTATTCAAATGTTGATAACGTTCGCTTTAGCTTGTGAATGTTTTAACATCCCATCAAAAAAACACCTACTTTTAGCCAAATACTGTCGATGTAATTTAAGTTTCTGTGACTGCTTTGGTGGCAAATCGGACTATTTATAGTGATAAATAGGCGTCTAAATTAGGTCGGCTTTGTGGCAAACAGACCATTACCCCCTAGACTCATACACCAGTAGATTATGGGCGACGAATATATAGATACATAAAAGTCTATATGACAGAGTGTTTATCCGAGGATGCTTAACACAATGTTAGCTAATGATTTCGGTTATTACCTTTATAGCACCACGATAATCTTTATAATCAAGCGGTATAACATGTACTTGGCCCTGATGTTGTAACACCATTGACGGAAAACCGTTTATAGGTAAAGTACGAGCAAACTGTAACTCTTGCTTAAAAACTTTTGCTAATTTTTCTGAACTGAAATCAGCAGAAAATTTTTCAGCATCAAGCCCCAACTCAGTCGCTAACAGAAGATGTGTTTCAGTATCTGAAGGGTTTTTGGCTTTTAAATAATAAGCCTCTTGTATAGCCGCTATCATTTTATCTTCTGCATTCTGCCATCGCGCAGCAATGACAGATCGACAAGCGGGATAAGTTGATCTACGCGGTGTGTTTTGCTGCCAAAAGTCGTGATTAAATTGAGTGCCAAGCATTCCTTCAATTTTTTTCCAGTAACCACCTATCGCTTGCTGTTGATCTAGTGGCATAGCTTTGTCACTGTCTGGTGCAAGACCGCCTACCACATTCTTTACCGCCACTGATTCTGGTAAAGCTGCTTGTAAGTGCTCCCATTGAGGGCGATGTCCCCAGCACCAACTGCACATTGGGTCATGTACATAAAATAAAGTTGAATCAGACATTAGTTACTCCTAGGCAATAACAATACAAATGATCTAAATTAAGAACGCTAACTTTTATTCGTGCTAATACTCCCTTGGTGCGTAAAGCTAAATAAGCCCCATAAAATATCAAACGACAACTTTGTGATTATATAGCGGACATCAATTTATTAGTTATAATGGCGCCCATATACGCCATAGAAACCTCTAATCAATTTATCCCACTACAGACCTAAAACTACCCGAAAAGGGTTAATAAGGATATTAAGGTATGGATGTTATTATCCTTAAAAGTTAATCAATTTAAAAGTATCATTTATTCGTTAGCTATTAACCGGTATCACTTGCCAAATTTGCTTAGGTATTTTGCTAACCGTTTAAAGCTCAGCAATCCGAGCTTTCATTCGTTCAATTCGTCGTGGGTCTTGTTCACTCGCTATCAATTTAGTTAATATCACTACCTGCGCCTTTTTAAGCGCATCTTCACCTAGTACTTTAATATCAGGGGTTACGCCGGTACCTTCCCAGTTTGTTTGAGTTATTGGGCTGATGCCTCGAGCGGTAGGTAAAAATAGATTGAAATGCTCATTTAGTCTCACCGTGTCGCCAGAGTTTGCTGCTCCTGCGCTAATTTCACCGATCAAAGTGGCACGGTTGAGGTTTTTCATCGTGTAGCTGAAGTCCTCAGCAGCTGAAAAACTGTTTTTATCGATTAGAATATATACATCTTTTTCTTCGCCAAAACGTTGTCCTTCAACATAATCACTGCTCCAATGTTGATCTATGCGATTGCCTTCGCGTTTAACCATATCGAGTAAATGAGTACGTTGGTTTAATAGGTAACTGGCAAGCAATTGCACCGTTTGTTCGTTACCGCCGAAATTACCTCTAAGATCAATTATCAAGCTATCGGTGTTATTAAGTAGATTCATCGCAGAGGCAAGCAATGGCCCAACTTCTTTCACAGGGCCAAATGCAGTTAATTTCAAATAACCCATATTGAATTTTATTCGTTCAATTTTTTCGATGCCAAAGTTATGTGCACGCCACATTTCCATTTCAAATGCTGCTCTAGCCTCTTGTGCTTTTGGGTCACTGCTAACTGGAATTATTTCGTCACTGAACTCTACCTGCAGATGTTTATCACCGGCTGCCAGTTGTAAATGTTCAGTGAGTGTTTTAGCAAACTCATTAGCATCGTCAATGTCTTGATATTCATTTTTTTGTTGGCGGCTGCGCAATTTCTCCGCTACTTTTACTGCCTTTATTGGGAAAACATAGCCCTGTTCCAGTTCATTAATAATCGAGGTTATAACTTGCATCCTTGAGTTCTTATCTAAGGTATATGTCGGCTCGTTGGCCATTGTCGTAAACGCCAATAAAAGTGAACCACAAGCTATGGCTATTATTGAGCTAATACTTTTTGTCTGGCGAGTTTTGTTAATCATTGAGTTTTTCACAGTAGATCCTATTTGCGAGTAAAATTAAATCAAAGCTGGTCATGATTGATTCGTGAATACAAAGTTCATGGCAGTTAGAAGATGAAGAAAAGTATATAAATCCGAGTTCACCCTAATATTTTTTTATTGTCATTTTTTCTTCACTTAAAATTAGCGTATGCTTGCCTGCAATAAATTTTCTGGGCGATTGAATGAAATTAATAAAACTTCCGGACTTTAAAATACGTTATGTGCTCACTAGCATTTTTTACCTTGTTGCTATGGTCACTTTAGTTCAGTCGGTCAATTTTTTGGGTGTAATGTATTGGGGGTTAGACTTTCTTAGTTGGTGGCCACTAGGGCAGGCTAAGCTATTTGGTCTGGGTGGGGTACCTGATTCTATACTTACAGCTATAGTGTCTGGACTTGCAATTGAAATAATGATCCCCGGTTTAGACAGCTATAATGAAACCCATTGGTTAACACATTCAGGTATATCATTAATCACCTCTATGTTATTTCTCACCATTTTGGGCACTCTCCGGCGCATGCTTGTTACAGTAGACGTACAAAAACCCTTTGATTCCGCCAATATTCGCCGGGTTCAATTTATTGTTGTTCTGCTGTTGATTGACGTTTTTGCCCTTGATTATTGGCGTACAGAAAGTATGAAGCCACTTAAAGAATTAGTAAATCAAGTGAGCGGGCCTTTGGTGGGAACAGATAGTAGTTATCAAAACGCAGATGCCTATGCCTATATATTACTTTTGTTGTTATTAACGTTATTAACCATTTTTCGTCGTGGTGTTGTTTTACTCCAACAACAAAGTGATCTGGAAAAACAGTTGTATCAAAAACAAAAACTTGAAGCGGTAGGTACTTTAGCCAGCGGAATTGGTCATGACTTTAACAATATACTTACTTCAATTATCGGCTACGCTGAACTAGCAAAAACAGAACCCAAAAAAGAAGATATTCAATTTGCACTTGATCGAGTGTTAGACGCTTCATATCGGGCAAAACGATTAACACAGCAAATAAGGGCTATAGGCGGGCAACAGAAATTTTCTGATCAAGAAGAATTAATCGATCTAAAAGACGAAGTAAATGAATTGTTGTTATCTATCGCACCGACAATTAGAGATAATATTACGGTATTAAAACAATTCGATAATCTTAACCGTTATGGAATTGTTGCTGATCCAACGAAAATATATCAAGTATTATTGAATCTCTGTACTAATGCCCTACAAGCAATGGCTACAGAGCCTGGTCAACTGGTCATAGATATCTGCGAGCAGAGCTATCTTGAGAAAGCTGGCTATTGTCTGACAATAAAAGACAGCGGTTGTGGCATGAGTCAACAACAACAGCAACAAATTTTTGAACCCTATTTTACCACCAGAAAACAGCTTGGCGGTACTGGGCTGGGGTTATCTTTATGTTATAGCATTGTTGAAGGTTATTCTGGACATATTGATGTTACCAGTGAGTTGAATCAAGGTAGCTGTTTTAGTGTCTGGTGGCCTAAGGCTGATACTATTGAGCAACAAGCTAGAGAAGGTGCTAAAGCTACTCAACTAACGCAAAATAAGCGCATACTGCTACTTGATGATGATAAGTCGGTGTTGACTTTAGTCAAAAGGAGGTTAACGGGACTAGGTTATCAAGTTATAGCCTTTAGTGATTGTAATAAAGCATTAGAGATGTATCGCGGTGAGCCTGAAAAATTTGATTTGGTGGTATCTGATTTAAATATGCCACAAATGACAGGCATACAATTTGCCAACAAGGTACAAGCCATATCTACCGAACAACCCGTAATTATTATCACAGCAACACCTGAGCTAGTTAAGAGTGAACAAGGGCTAGCGATAATTAACGATGTCGTATCCAAACCCATTGCATTTAGCGAATTACATACCGCTATTCAAACGGTATTTGTTGGGAAAAGTTTGGTTAAGTAAGCGAAGAACTTACCTTACTAAGTAACCGAAGCAGAGAAGCGGTAACCGATCCCTGATACTGTCTCTAGGTGTTTCCCGGCCTCGCCGAGCTTTTTTCGCAACTTATAGATTTGGTTATCGATGGCGCGATCCGCTATGTAGTAATTTTCTCCTTTGCTGTGATAAATAATACTATCTCGCGAAAATACACGATTGGGAGATGACATTAATAAATACAGAATATCAAATTCCATTTTCTGAAGGGGAATATGTTCACTATGTAAAGTAACGTGCCGAGTGGGTACATCAATAGTAACGCCAAAGGATGAAAGCCGTTCAGTGGTTACCGGTTCAGGCAGTCCAGACAGACGCCTCAAATTCGCTTTTATCCTAGCGACAAGAAGGCGAGGATTAAAGGGTTTAGCAATATAGTCATCAGCAAAACTTGCCAGACCTTTTTCTATATCGCTGACATCTATTTGATCGGTTAACATAATAATCAATGGCATTTTATTAGCGTGATTTCGTTGTAAACATTCACAAAATTGATAGCCATTGATCCCAGGGAGTTCAATATCAAGGAGGATTAAATCAGGTTTTTCTTGCATACAATGAGATAATGCAGCTTCTGCACTCGCAACACCTATTACAGAATATTCCTCTTTTTCTAGGATATAAAGTAGCATTTCTCGGATATGTTCGTCATCTTCAACAATTAATATATTACTCATTAGTCCCATTCTGATTTAGTTCGCAGCTCTTGCATTGGTCACATATAGATATTCAACAAGGCGTATTAGCTCAATGTATCCATTAAATAGTGAAAGGAGCTAACATTTGACGTTAATTATTTTTATTTCGCGTATTGAAGTTTACAAAATTCGGTAGTAGAAAACCAAAAGTATTTTAATTAAGTTTGGGTTTTATACTATCCAGATAATATTGAAGTATCTCACATAAAATAAACTCAATTCCCTAATCAGCTATGTTTTTGGCACTAACTTTTATTCGTACTAACATTTCCGTGGTGCGTAGTGGTGACGTTAGCTATTAGCTGCTCCTTAGGTCAAATGAACGCTATAAGTGAGTATTTCTGGCTGGTTTACAAAGAGAACACTTTGCGAAATGGAAGGTTATCTTTAATTATTTGATTTTGTTGTATTTGTGTCGTAAATTGAATAATCTGCAGGCTTCATAATTTAACGGATTAAACTCGTGATAAATTCAAAAAATATTGCTCTATCTATTACAACTCTTTTATTAATTATTCTAGCGGGCTGTAGTTCAAAGCCTGATTTGAATTCAGAATCTTTATCTTTGTCTACTGCTCGATATGGTCATGCTGCTGTAAATGATGGTAGTAAGATATATGTGCTGGCGGGTGCGAACAAATCAGGTTTTCTTTCAGATATTGAGATAATTGAACCGTTATCAGGAAAAAAAGAGGTTCTAAAAAATAGGTTAATACCAAGGCGATATTTTTCAGCAGTTTGGGATGGAAAGCATTCAATTTATATATTAGGTGGAGTAAGTATTGAGGACAAAAAATTTAGATATGAAAAGAGAGTCGAAGTATTTAATACGATCACACATGAAGTTAGCTTTGCACAACCGCTTCCCGCACCAACACGTATCAATAGTGCAGTATTTTTAAATGGAAGTGTTTTTGTTTTTGGTGGCGGATATCCTAGTAAAAGGCAGATAAAAGCTAGTCCGATTGTGGCCGTCTTAAACATAGCTCAAAAAAAGTGGGTGCGAGCTGCTGATATGCCGACAGCGAAAACGACAAGAGCAGTGGTTAGAGACGGTTTAATATATGTTGTTGGAGGGTATGATCGAACTTCTTCGCTTGATGTCTTTGAACGATTTGATCCACAGTTGAATAAATGGGAATCGCTTCCTACTATGCCTGAAGGAATTAGCGCTCACTCCCTCACTATTGTCAAAGATAAATTATTTGTTTTTGGGAATTACAATAATTTGAATTCTACTTATTCTTATGATTTTCTAACGCATGAGTGGGAGTTGATTGATATTGGTTATAAGGCCAGTAGACATAATGCAACAACGACATTAGGTGATACTACCTATGTGATAGGGGGAAATACTGGTGGGAAAGGACCTTTTCTTGATTATATACAAGTATTTAACTTGTGATATGTAACTATAGTAGTAAATATAATTCAAACTACTGCTATATTTTGAGTTCGTAATTTTAGTCAATTATACAGGATAATATTTCCGTTAATTTTTTTGGATATCAAGCAGAGTAAAACGCCTGTCAGTGCCATTATAAAAACTCTTGTGACTAATTTTTTACTGGTTAATCTGATATGTAAGCTCTCGTTTTCTAAGTTATCGTTAGCAGAAATAATCTATATAACATAAAAGGACAGCTTTGTGGCATTAGTGATTGGATCCGCAGATGAGTTTCACCTATTGTTCAATTAAACATATAAGCAAGATGTTAAAATTTATAATTGCGTGTAGCCTTTCTTATTATTTATGACGTTCCACATTGGTAAATATAATAACTTTTATCAACGATACCATGACTTTACTAGGCGACATTTTAATTTATGCTAAAGCTGATTAAGTTTTAAGTTTATTGTATGGATAAGTCGAAAAGGTTGCTCTAGTCTGTATTTTTTCAAGGCAGAAGATAAGGCTATTCACATTTCACTCGATAATTAAGTAAACGAAATAGTCGTTATCCTCTAATAATAAAGCGCTATCGTTTTTTGATAAATATACTGGTGGTTAACGCTGGAACAGAAAAACTGTTTTCATTGCCGCTACTTTGTTTAACAACTGTATCAACGCCATTTCTTTGAATTGGGTGTAATTGATATTGCTCAGCTTCTTTAAAGTTGATTGTTTTCTCTGCTGTGCTGGTATTGAAAATAACGACAAGCGCTGAAATATCAGCGTCTAATTGCTGAGATTTATCTGAATCATCAATACTCATGACAATTAAGCCGATTTGTTGTTCCTTACCGGTATTGTGAAACTTCACCCGCTTTATTATCTGTTCACTGTTGGTGAGTCTAAACAGCGGTGTACTCATTCGCAGGCTAATAAATGTTTTAAAGACCTCGCTACTCAATTCAATATCGCTTGGGCTAACTATATCTCGGCCTTCATTATTTGCTCGTAATTTTTTGATCAATGGCCAGTTTGCTTGGTCTTTATCTGCAGGCGGTAAACCGACATTATAATTATTGGTTTGTTTGGTAAAATCAACTTTATTAAACCAATCACCGTAGTCGTAGCTGTCGCGTAAAAATGACTTTGAACGCAAAAATTCAGAACCCATGTGTAAGAATGGAATGCCTTGCGCAAAAATTGGAAAGGCCAGTGATTGTAAGTGAATGCGAACACGGTCTTTAGTTGAAGTACTGTAAGGTAAGCGGTATTGGTTATTGTCCCACAATGTTTGATTATCGTGTTTTGACACATAATTTATGGTATCGGCAGGGTCTAATGCATAACCTGTTGGTTGATCGCCATAAGGAATTTTTTTACCAGTAACGTTTTCATTTTGGGCATTTTCTAAAGGAAAATCAGCTAAATTACCCGCTAAGCCAATACGTAATTGGTCAGCTGAAAGCAGGTAATCACTTCTTGATTTTTCATGGTTAACTAACTCATTAGGTAATGTGCCTAAACCGCTGCCAATACCTTGGCTTTTGCGAATATCATCGCCGCTGGCGCTAAAAGCACCACCGCGAACAGCGTCGCGCAACCTGTCAGTAAAAGTACCAATTTGTGTGCCGCCCAGCTCTAACTGGCTTGCTTGCATAAAGCGCTGGTTATTTGCAACTTCACCAAAATTCCAACCTTCTCCATAAAAGTAAGTATCGCTATCAACGCCTTGAACTGCTTTTCTTGCTTTTAGCATGGATGACTTAGGCTGATGTGCCATAAGGTCAAAGCGGAAGCCGTCAATTTTGTAGTCTCTTGCCCAAACAATTAATGAGTCTGTCATTAACTTTTCCATCATAACGTTTTCTGTAGCGGTGTTATCACAGCAGGTCGACTGTGCTATTTCCCCCGTAATAGGGTCAAGGCGATGATAATAATTAGGTACAATTTTATCAAGTACTGCGGTTGGCTCTAAGCCTGCTTGATGCGTATGGTTATAGACCACGTCCATTATTACGCGAAAGCCTAAATTATGAATACTTTGTACCATTTGACGAAATTCAATAATACGTGCTGAGCCTTCAGGGTTCTGCGCGTAACTGCCTTCGGGAACCGTATAATGGAAAGGGTCGTAGCCCCAATTGTAATTGTCAATTTCTCTCATCGAACTGACTATCGCTTGGCGCTCTTGTGTTGCTAAAGGGAGTGTTTCTAAATATTCTCGTATCGTCATTTTTTGATCACCGAGAATACAAAGCTGATGCTGTGGCACGATTTGGCAAAGTTTGCTAATAGGATCATTTAGATCAATAACTTGTGATTCATCTTCGTTAACGGTGCCAATATCAAAGGTGGGTAGCAAGTGAATATTGTTAATACCCGCTTTTTGTAGTGCTTTAAAATGTTTGATACCCGCGCTATTTTTTTCGCTGAAAGCGGCATATTTACCACGTACTTTAGGGGATGAAAGTTTTGGGTCGTGAGCACTAAAATCACGAATGTGCGTTTCGTAGAAAATATTATCTTCAGGATTCTTAATTAAAACGTCTTGTTGTGAACTCCATCCGTTAGGTTTGTTTTTTGAATCGTCTAAGTCGATAACATGTGAATACTCACTATTCGTTGAAAGACTTAAAGAATATGGGTCTGTGGTTGTTAATGTTTCAACTTTATCGCTAGCAGGGTGGTATGTGTTGAGTTGATATTGGTAATAGACTTCTTGTTGAATATTTGATATTTCACCCGACCAAATACCAGTATTGGTGTTTTCGCTAAGAGATATTATATCAGTCGCTTGCTTGTCTTCATTAAATATTAGTAACGTCACCTGCTTTGCGGTTGGTGCCCAAAGTGCAAACTTAATGAGATTTTTATTGACCGTAGCACCTAAATTTTTAACTTCATCGGCGTCGTTACTTTGTGAGGTAAACAATACATCTAATAATTGTGCGGTTTGTACGTGTGCGATGTGTTTTGAACTTATGTTGTCGCTTGAAGAACTAACGTAAACTTTATTTTTAAGCCACTTTTTAATTTTATCATCAGTAAGTTTTACTTCAAATAGGTTGAAAGACCTTAAATGCTTGGGGATACGCAAATGATTTATTTCTCCTATGAAGGGCGTAAGTGCGACTTGTTCAATATGTTCACCGTCTTCAAAGGTAAGGTTGTGTTGTTGATGTAAATTATTTTGGGGCAATAATATCAGTTTTGGGCTTAGCCAATGTGCAGAAAAGTCTTGAGTGGTACTATTTACAAGAAGGGCAACAGGTTTTGTTTTTTTGTTGCTTTGAATCGTATCTGTATTATTACTATCATTATGCGTTAAGTTTTGCTGAGAATATATTGTCTTTTGACCACTATAAAAGCAGCCGCTTACTAATATGGCTATTAAGGTTATTAAAGTAAAATATAGATATTTTTTAAGGGGGAACAATAAATAATTGGGCATAATTATCAGTAATTAAATGAATGATTGGAGTAATCTACTCAGCTACAGAAACTTTAAACAGATAAACATGATGTTTACATACGTATTCAAAGCAAATAAGCTTTTGGGAAGTATAATTTTGTTTGCATGGCAATATTAACGATGGCTCGAAACGATGAGATATTTCCTTGGCTAAGGTAAAAGAATGAGATAAAGATTACCGTTATTTTAATTATTACCGCTTAAAGTCAATCAATGTCAGAATTACTATAATTAAAGGGCTTGTTTTTAGAGGAGTCTCCTTATAAATAACCATTCTTATCATTACTTGTGAACGAATAGCTTAGCTATTGAGCTTTGAATACGTATGCATCGATTTATTGCTGTGTGAATACGTATGCATAAGGTATTCATCCCATTGTAAGCCCTCTATATTGAGATGTCTGCAAATCAAGCAGAACAAAATAAAAGCAATTACATCAGTTATACAAACTGAGAAAAACATAAGTTCGGATGGAATTTGGGAGATACCATACAATGTTAAAGTTTAATCCAAGTAAAGTAACCATAGCAATAATTTCTAGTGGTTTGATGGCACTAAGCTCATCAGCCTATGCAGTTGAAGAAACAGATAAAGAAAAAGTAAGTGAACAAGAAATAGAAGTTATTACAGTAACGGGTATTCGAGGTAGTTTACAAAGAGCTCAAGCGATTAAAATGAGCACCAATTCAATTGTCGAAGTTATTTCTGCAGAAGATATTGGCAAGCTACCTGATACAAGTGTTGCTGAATCGCTTTCGCGATTACCAGGTGTTACAGGTGAGCGTCGAAATGGTCGAACAAGTGGCTTATCGGTGCGTGGCTTTAATGAAAACTATATTGGTACTTCACTCAATGGCCGCGAACTATTGGGTATGGGCGATAATCGAGGTGTAGAATTCGATTTATACCCCACAGAAATAGTTTCAAACATCGTCGTCTATAAAACGCCAGAAGCAGGGCTTATTTCACAAGGCATCGGCGGTACAATTGATTTACAGACAATCAGTCCACTGTACTCAGACCCAACAATGACTTTTAATGCCAACATTGAGCAAAATGAAAAAGATGCTGCTAACCCTGATTACGATAATGATGGGCACCGTTTGTCATTTAACTTTGTCGATAAGTTTGCTGATGATACTTTAGGTTTAGCGCTTGTTTTATCAACACAAGAAACGCCTCGTCAAGAAGAGAATTTTCGCGCCTGGGGTTATGCTGATACACCAGAAGGTGACAAAATTTTAGGGGGGCATGACTCTTTTGCTCGTTCAGCATTGATGGAACGTGACTCAATTGCAGCTGTTATTGAATATGCTCCAAATGACAAACTAAAAATTCAACTTGATGCATTATACATCGATTTTAAAGAACATGATGTAAGACGTGGTTTAGAAGAAGGCGGTCCTGTGTGGGGCGGTGTAAATTACACAGCAACAAATACTGAAGATGGTTTGGTAACCTCTGGTTACTGGGATGATTTTCATTCTGTTGTGCGTAATGATGCCAGAACACAAGAATCTACATTAACCACTTTTGGCTTAAATGTTGAGTATGCATTAAATGAAAATTGGACAGTTGAAACAGATTTATCTATTGGTGATGTTGAAAAGTCTATTATCGATTTAGAAAGTTATTCGGGTACAGGACGCGCAGGTGTTGATGGACGTCCATCTGCAGCTCGTTCATGGGAAATGACCTCTACAGGAGTAATGTTTAGTGACCATCCTACACTTTCAGGGGTTGATTACACAGATGAAAGCTTAATACGTCTTGCCGGCCCTCAGTCTTGGGGTGCACCTGTTATCGGTGGTGATGCACAAGATGGTTTTGTTAACCGTCCTGAATTTGAAGAATCCCTTGATAGTATTCGTTTTCAAGTAAAAGGTGTTGTTGATTATAGCCTTGTTCGTGGTGTTGAATTAGGTGTTGTTTATTCTGAACGAGAAAAAATTAAAATTAATGAAGGTGACTATTTAACATCTCCAGAATACCCTAGCGATGGACCTATTCCTAATGTGTTAGGCGTAACTGATTTAAGCTTTATTGGTATTAACGGTGTTCTCGCTTACGACAGTATAGATTTGTATAACAGTGGTTATTATAAGGCTACAGAAGCATCTTTAGTACAAACCGATCGTTTAGGTGATACGTACAAAGTTGAAGAAGAAACGCTAACACTTTATGCTAAATTAAATTTAGAAGCTGAACTTGGTGATGTCTATATGACAGGTAACTTTGGTTTACAGTACGTTGATGTTGACCAGGGCGCTTCAGGGTTTTCTACCGTAGAAAATACAGAAGCTTACGTTGTTGCAACGCCGGTAACTGATGGCGCATCTTATTCAGATATATTACCTACTTTAAATTTAAGCTTTGAGGTTGCTGAGAACCAATTTATTCGTACAGCAATGGCTAAGGTTATTAGTCGTCCTCGCATGGATGATATGCGCCCTAATGCACGTGCAACCTTTGCTTATAATGATAACCAAATTCAAAGTAGCGATCCTGAAAATGGTCCATGGTCAGGTAGTGCAGGTAATAGTCAATTAAAACCTTATGAAGCCAATCAGTTTGATCTTTCTTATGAAAACTACTTTTCAGACGATGGCTATTTCGCAGCTACTTTTTTCTACAAAGACTTAAAGAACTGGCATCGTGGCAATCGTGAATTAACTGATTTTTCTGATGTATATATTGCTGATTTACATAAAGACAGTAATGGTGATGCACCTAAAACACTTACTGGGTACGTTGATACCAATACTGATGGCTTTGAAGGATTTGTGCGCGGCTATGAATTGCAAGCAAGTATGCCATTTCGTTTAGTCCATGAATCACTCGACGGTTTTGGCTTAGTCGTTAGTGCTACTTTCTTAGATGGTAAATTAGATGCCACAGAAACGACAGACGAGGGAAGAATTCCGGGTCTATCAGAAGAGAGTTATTCATTAACAGCATATTACGAACGTAATGGTTTTGAAATTCGTATTGCGGGTACCAAGCGTGATAATTTCTTAACAGAAACACGTGGTGGTAGTTTGTCTTTAGTTGAAACGGATGATTTAGGTGCTGAAATTTGGGATGCACAAATTAGCTACGATTTTGCAGAATCGGGTATTGAATCGTTAAAAGGTTTACGTGTCACACTACAAGCACAAAATATTACTGATGAAGATACTATTCAAGCAGAAGCGCTTGATGCGAGACAGATTAAGTCTTATCAATCATTTGGTGCTAATTATTCGTTAGGTATAAACTATAAATTTTAGATGAATATTATTTAAAATTTACCGTTAATATAAAGCCTGCCCTTGTGGGCAGGCTTTTTTTATAGCGACATTAATCAATATTACGAGGAAGTTGACGTGAGTCATGCTATTAAAAAAGTTGTGATACTTGGTGGAGGCACCGCAGGTTGGGTCTCAGCTGCTCTACTTAAAAAGTTATTGGGTGGTGCCATTAGTATTGAATTAGTTGAATCCGAAAATATTGGCACTATTGGTGTTGGTGAAGCGACTATTCCCCCTATTCAACACTTAAATAACGTATTAGGTATTAACGAAGTAGAATTTATTAGAGAAACAAAAGCTACCATAAAATTAGCGATTAAGTTCGAACATTGGAAAACGCAAGGGCATAGTTACTACCATAGTTTTGGTGCAGTGGGGAAAAGCCCCGCATTCTGTCATTTTCATCATCTTTTAAAACGTGATAATCAGTTAGAAAACGGTGATCATCTTTGGCAATACGATCTTAATTATTTATGTGCTGAAGCGGGTAAATTTGCCAAGATTAATAGCAAGGATCCTATTCTAGATATGCCTTATGCTTATCATTTCGATGCGGGTTTATATGCAAAGTTTTTGCGTAAGATCAGTGAAAAAATGGGGGTAGTTAGAACAGAAGGGATAGTTGAACAGGTTAAGCAATGCAATGAATCTGGATTTATTCAAGCACTAAAACTAAAAAGTGGCCGAGAAATAACAGGTGACTTTTTTATTGATTGCTCAGGTATTGCGGCGCTTCTAATTCAAAAGAAACTGAATACCGGTTATGAAGATTGGAGCCATTGGTTACGATGTGACCGCGCTATTGCTGTACCTTCAGAGCGAGCTGATACAACGCTAAATTATACCCGATCTATTGCTCATGAAAGTGGCTGGCAATGGAGTATTCCTTTACAGCATCGTAATGGTAATGGTTTAGTTTATAGCAGTAATTATTGCTCTGAAGATAAAGCTATGGATTTATTAATGAGTAACCTTGATGGTAAAGCTATTGCTGACCCTAAAGTTATAAAATTTCAAACAGGTAGACGTTACAAACAATGGAACAAAAATGTTGTAGCTGTTGGACTATCGAGTGGTTTTCTTGAGCCTCTTGAGTCAACCAGCATTCATTTAATTCAATCAGCCGTTGTTCGTTTGGTGCATTTATTTCCACATCACGGTGTCGATGACACACTCGTGACGGAATATAATAAGCAATCAGCAGTAGAATATGATCAAATAAAAGACTTTCTTATTTTGCATTATCATGTAAATCAGCGTGAAAACAGTGATTTTTGGCGTGATATGCGCAACATGGATATTCCAGATAGTCTTCGTCATAAAATCGAAATTTTTAAAGAAAATGGTCGATTGTTCAGAGACCAAAATGATCTCTTTCTTGAAAACTCATGGCTACAAGTCATGATAGGACAAGGTATTGTGCCGCAAGATTATCACCCACTTGCAAATAATATGTCTTTAGCACAACTACAAGCGACCTTAAAAAAAATCAAAGAAATAAAGCAAGAACCAATTAGTAAATTACCAAGTCATGATGATTTTTTAAAACATATTATGAAAATGTAAAGTAGAGATAACTGTTGGCCTTACCCATAATGTGGCTTTGAATACGTATGCAGGTACTTGCTGGCAATCAGGCAAGGAAGTAACGTGGCTAGATAATGAGTAGCTATTTAATATATTTTACTCGTGTCTATTTGAAAAGAGTCAATTAAGTCATGTTAGCTATTCAAAAAAATCTCAGTAAATCTTTTTATATGCTTTTGAGCTTACCCGCTACTGCGATGGGTTTTGCTTTGTCAGTGCAAATATCTGCACTGAGTTGGATATTAATCACTCAATACGGGTTAGATATTCATCAGGTCGGTTTAGTGTGGGCGGCAGGGCCCATTGCGGGGATTTTAGGCCAAGTTATTGTCGGCATTATCAGTGACAATGTTTGGTTTTGGAATGGTCGTCGTCGTCCATTTATTCTCATTGGTGGTGTCTTGGCCGGTATGATGCTGCTGGCTTTACCCAATATTGATATTGTCTCTTCAACACTTGGCATCTCAGGATTGTTAGGTGTAGCGATTGCCGTAGCGTTAACCTTAGATTTGTCGATTAATATCAGTTTTAACCCAACACGTGCCATTATTGCTGATGTAACTCCTGAGGGAGATGCTCGCACTAAAGGTTATACCTGGATGCAAACGGTGTCAGGTTCTTTTGGTGTATTAGCTTATGCGGTTGGCGCTACTTGGGGTAACTTTGTACTGATTTACTTAGGCGCGGGGTTAGTGTTCTTTCTATCAATATTTACCCCATTCTTTATTAGTGAACCAAAAAAATTGCTTGTAAGCCAGCATGATATTGTCCAAGAAAAAGTATCGTTCAAGATGGTGTTGTTGAATATCAAACCACTATGGGGTTTTATTGCTTACGATATTTACGCAATGGGATTACAAATTTCAGGTATAAAAATCGACCATTATTGGGCAGAACTTATTGCGGCGATCATCACCTTTTATTTTGTGATTATTACTTTGTTTGCTAAAGAGAATAGTGCAGATAATAGCATTGGTTTTAGAAAGGTATTAGCGGCTCACTCCTTCAGTTGGATTGGTGTGCAGACGATGTTTGTCTTTATCATTGCTTTTCTTCAAGACAAAATGCCAAGTTTGTCAGACGATGATTTAGGTAAAGTTATCGCGATGAGTTTTTTAATTCTCAGTGCTGTTTCAGCTTTACTACCTGCCTTTGTGCTTG
The DNA here is from genome assembly GCF_014076955.1 of Colwellia sp. Bg11-12. Lineage (NCBI taxonomy): Bacteria > Pseudomonadati > Pseudomonadota > Gammaproteobacteria > Alteromonadales > Colwelliaceae > Colwellia > Colwellia sp. Bg11-12. The sequence goes on along the minus strand of NZ_JACGUZ010000036.1, from coordinate 27,420 downwards.
AACCCATTTCGAAAAAAATAGGTCGAGTAAAAACCCATACCTATTGCATAACCAGTATGGCTATTGGTTACGGGTTAGTGTCTCTGTTTGGTGACGTTAAAGAAGTACTTTACTTGCTTATGGCGCTTTTAGGGATTGGCTGGTCTGCGATTATCAGTTTACCGTTTGCGATTATGTCTGAAAAAGTCGAACAATCGCGTATGGGTCTATATATGGGATTATTTAACTTGTCGGTAGTATTACCTCAGTTATTAGTCAGCTTAGCGATTGGCTTATTCATCAGTAAAGTTGCAGATAAAAGTTTAGTCTTTCAAATAAGTGCTGTAGCGCTGGCTATTTCAGCGCTGGCGTGGACAAAAGTTAAAGAGCATTCAAAAAACTAATTATTATAAAAATAGTGAAGAAATAGGTTATAAAAGGGCGTATTTCTTTTCCTTTGTGTCGTTCTACACAAGTAATGAGAACTCCTGAACTCTAAAAATCAATAACGATAAGTTAGACATTTCCTCTAATAAGGTTACTCCATTACCATGTTCATCATTTAGAATTTAAAACAATCCCTACAAATTTTCTGGCACATTCTCACATAGAGCCCTATTTTTAACAATTCATTAACTACTAATTCCAATATCAATTTATTAAAAATAATGAGATTTAAAGATTGTTAAATAGAAAGCAGATAGACGCTACTAACGGGTATTTAACTTACGTTTAGATCTTTACTTAAATAGCCATATGTATATGAATAGTTATTAGATCCCTTCAGTCTTGTATACCTACAGATATCGAGTGTAATTTTTAAATTAGGATCCTTTATGGAATGAGTGATTATTTCATTGAAGTCATAAAAGTCAATTTTTTATGAGCACAGTTCAGGATATATGACTTATTTCCAACATCAGCTTTGTCGCTTTAGTTTAAATGGTGAAGACAACACTGAACAGTTGCTATTTTATAATTAAAAATTCACATCAACGCTATGACATCTATGCTCCATAGAGAGATAAACATCTCCTTTAATGTCCGCAAAAAACTCATTGTGACTGCTAGGTATATTGATTAGCCTCTTAATTTATGACCGATTACAGCCCAAAAATTTTCGGTATGGTACTAAAACCTTAGGTCTTAAAGTGGCATAAGTGACGACCAAACCAAATTCCCTCATCGGTTATGTTTTTAGCACTACCTTTTTTCATGCTAATGCTCCCTTGACGCACACAGAAGACATTATTATCGCTAAGCCTTGCAATAAAATACCTAATGTATTGGCTATTACACCTATTGAGAACACCCAAATAATACTTTAAAAAATCATTAAATTTTCATTTATGTTACTATACAGGCGAGTTTTATATAGCTCATTTGATAAATTGCCTAACGGCAATCGTGATTTGGTAATGATACTAAATCATTTTTTCTTAGAAAAAGTCTATCAATCGCAATGCCTTAAACTAGCCTGCTTTGCCTGATTTTACTAAAATAAAGACTTAATTATTGGTCGCTCTAATCTTATTTAGGATAAATTATGTTAAACAAAAAACACATTCTCGCACTATCTATTCCCTTACTATTACTTACAGCTTGTGGTGGTAGTGACAGTAGTTCAAATGATGAAACGCCATTACCTAGTTTTTCTCTTGCAGTTAGTGATGCCCCTGTTGATGATCTTTCTGAAGTTGTTGTTTGTTTCAACCAAATAGAACTTAAAGGTGAAACAAATGTTACCTTTACTGTGGGCAATGAAAGCGGCATGATTGCATCGAATGATTCATGTTTAAATAATAATGAAATAATCCCTGATACGGTAGGCATTGATTTACTTGCTTATACAGGAAGTGATTCGATTACTTTAGTTGATGGAATATCTATATCAGCAGGTGATTACACTCAAATGCGTTTAATCATGAGTGACGGATCTTATGGTATAGATGCGCTATCAGGCGAAAAAGTCAGTGTCAGTGTCCCCTCAAACGAACTTAAACTCGATGGTTTTACAGCAACTTTAGGTGGTACGGTTGATTTCACGTTAGAATTTGATTTAAACAAAGCCATGACTAATCCTGTAGGACAAGCGGGCTACTTCCTTAAACCACGGGGTGTTAGATTAGTTAATAATAACGAAGCAGGACATATAGAAGGTAGTGTTTCAGAAACCTTATTGATTAATAACCAATGTACTCCACTTTCAGACCCGTCTTTACGTATTGCTAGTGTTTATTTATATGAAGGTCTAGATTTAGCAATGGATACATTAGCTGATGTTGACGGTGATGAAACCAACCAACCACTTGCAAGTACTTCTGTTACCTTTGATAGTGAACAAACCGCGTATGATTTCGAAATTGGTTTTGTGAACGCGGGTGACTATACCATTGCCGTTAGCTGTGATACCGAAGACGCTCCTGAAGTTGATGATGAGGTAACTTTCATTAGCGCTCAAAATGTGAATGTCGTTGCAGGTAACACTGCCGCACAAGTTAGCTTTGAAGCTCAATAAATTCGATTGAGATGCTCTTATAATAATATAAAGGCATCTCTGATTTTAATTGCACTTGATGAAAATAATTAAATACCGATTAAACCATAAACAATCAGCTAACTATCCTCCTTAGCACAAAAAAGTAATCCTCAATTTGAACGTTAGGAATAAGAAAAATAATTCGAAACCTTATTTCAATGTTAATGCCTAATGACTCGAATGTGGCATTAGTGATCATAAGTACTTAATCACCGATTAGTTATTAGAGCTGTAGGTGAGTATCACATTTTGTTCAGTTACAATCTGTAAACAAGACGTTAAGCTTTCTCATTGCGTGAAGCATTTCTCATTCTTTGTGACGATCTACACTTGTATAGATTTGATAACACTCATTACACTTTATTTTTGTTTAAATATTAGTCGCCTATAGACAAGTCCCCCCTGTTTCAATTATAAAACATGCAACGTTATACTTTAGGAATACACATGAAGGTTTTTCAACACTTAGCTTTACTCATTTTATTAGTCACAACCACTTTTAATGTCAGTGCAGAAATTAATGAAAGCACTACCATTCATGATATTCACCAGCAAATGCAAAGTAAGCAGTTAACCAGTGAACAATTAGTACAATTTTATTTAAAACGTATTGAAGCCTTTGATGATAAAGGTATGAAATTAAATTCAGTTGTACAACTAAATGAAAATGCACTGCAGCAAGCAAAAGCACTTGACCGTTATTTTATTGAAAATGGTTTTAAAGGCAGTTTGCACGGTATTCCCATTCTCCTTAAAGACAATGTTGACACCACAGACGGTATGGCAAATACCGCAGGTTCAGTTGCCTTAGCCAAAAATTTTCCAGAAGATGATGCTTTTTTGGTTAAACAACTTAAAGAGGCTGGCGCTATTATTTTAGGAAAAACCAATTTAAGTGAATGGGCAAATTTCCGTTCAACAGCTTCGTCAAGTGGATGGAGCGGCTTATATGGGCAAAGTAGAAACCCTTACGATATAACGACCAGCCCCTGTGGGTCTAGCTCTGGCTCTGGCATTGCTGCTGCTGCAAATTTTGCAACGGTGACTATTGGTACTGAAACTGATGGCTCGGTTACTTGTCCAGCTGCCATTAACGGTATTGTGGGGATCAAACCAACATTAGGGACAGTAAGCCGTGACGGTATTATCCCTATCGCTCATAGTCAAGATACTGCGGGCCCTATGGCTAAAAACGTTACAGATGCGGTTATTCTTTTATCTGCAATGGTAAAAGCAGACAAAGATGATCAAGACGTTGTGTCTTCAAATATAGATTATTTATCGCACTTAAAGCTTGATGGTGTAAAAGGTAAACGTATCGGTATTGCACGCAATTTAATGGGCTATCACAAAGGGCTAGACAAGGTGTTTAGTCAGGCAGTTCTAGACCTTAAAAAGCAAGGTGCGGTGATCGTTGACAACGTTAACTTTGAAAATAAAGCTCAATGGGGTGATGCGGAATTTGAAGTGCTTCTTTACGAGTTTAAAGACGAACTTAATAAGTATCTCGCTAAAACTGCACTCGGGATACCCAAATCGCTGAGTGAACTGATTGAGTTCAATATAAAAAATGCTAATGTTGAAATGAAATATTTTGGACAAGAAATATTTTTAATGGCACAAGCTAAAGGGAGTATTACGGAAAAAAATTATCTGGAAGCACTCGAAAAAGCGAAGCGACTAACACAAGAAGAAGGTATTGATGCTTTGCTTGAAAAGCACAACCTCGACATGATAATTGCTCCAACTACGGGGCCCGCATGGAAAACTGACTGGATAAATGGAGACCATTACTTAGGTGCTGCATCTTCTGCAGCCGCAATTTCAGGCTATCCCCATATAACGATACCTATGGGGTATGTTCATGGTTTACCTGTGGGTTTATCAATGTTTTCTGGCAAATTAAAAGAGGGAACATTGATTGAGGCTGCTTTTGGTTATGAACAAGCAACTAAACATCGTGTTGCACCAAAACTGCAGTAATTTATATATTATAAAATTAATGACACTTGTTGAATTAAATTTTGGCAAAGTGCGGTCTATAGAGTTTATAACAAAAAATTATTCATAAAAGAGTTTATAAAAGCCATGATTCATAATACAAAATCTATATTTTTCATGTCGGTAGTTGCCATATTGCTATTGCCGATTATTTTTATTAAAGCGGCATTTGCACAGCAGATCTCGATAAATGTAGGGCCAACTGTCGGTGACAAAGCTCCCGCGTTAACGGTAATAGATGAGAAAAAAGCAGCGGTTAACATTAAAGATATTGTGGCTGAAAAAGGGCTGATTATTTTATTTTTTCGTTCAGCTGACTGGTGTCCATTTTGTAAACGTCACTTAATAGAATTCAATGAATATGCGGATAAATTTAAAGCTTTAGGTTATGGCGTTGCGGCTATATCTTATGATAATACTGATATTTTGAATAGTTTCTCTCAAGCAAACAATCTTAACTATTCTTTATTATCAGACCAAGGCGCAGCAACGGTAAAAGCTTATGGTATTCTTAATAAAGATTATCAAGTAGGTGATGATAATTATGGCATCCCTTATCCTGGTGTTGTCATTATAAATCCTGCTGGAAACATTGATCATAAATATTTTTTTAAAGGTTATCGCAAGCGTGTGAAGTTCTCTGATTTATTTGAACAGTTAAGCACACGCAATTAAACAGCTAGATTTCCATTTTAAAAAACAGCTATTTTTTATAAAGCACTAAAGCGTAGCTGTTTTTGGAAAATCTTGATAAAAATAAGACGGGTACAGAGGTTGTCATTTTTTTTATTGATAAAAAAACAAAAAAGGTTAAAAAATTAGTTTACTTTATCTTTTAACCTGTTTATAGTTGCCGAGTTATTTATTCGCCTCTCGTTTATTTAACCAATTATGACACGTAGTTGTTATTTGTTATGATTAATGTTTTGTCTTTCCCTTTCACAGTCAGCCATCACTCAAATTATCAAGCCTAAATTGTTGTCTGAGGTTATCAAGATTTATTATTCTCTTGATCAGATATTTATAAATATCTAAACGTTTTCACACAGTAATATGGCTTTTATTATTAATGCGCAGATGCGCAAATTAAAGAGTTTTATTATGTCTTATACATATAAAGGAATGATTTATTCAATTAAATCACCTATTAATTCCATTTCAGTTAACAAACATAATGTTGTTGTTAACGATCAAAATGGTACAAAGTTAATCAAGTTTGGCAATATTACCGATTCTAAATGTTTTTTAGAATGGGTATACCAAGCTTAGTAAGCAAGATAAACCCTCAACTAATCACTATTAGCTGAGGGTATGATTTTAATAACAATGCAGTTCCCCCCTTAAGCTTTATCTAAATATATGCCATTGAGTTTGGTTTAATTTAAAACAACTTCTCCCCGTGCATTAAAATTTTTTGTAACTAGTGCAACACCATAGTGACAATACTTTCTTCCCTATCAATTGTTTACTCACATTTCATAACCTGATTTTATAGTCAGTTAATATTTCAATATTACTGCTGCGTATATCGTGGTGCCTAGCGCGAGAACCACTCTGAGTAAACGTTAAATTATTGCTCTTCTCCTCCTATATAAATTTAGGGTTTTACGGTAGATTATAGTGATCAAATAAGATCTATTATTTTGTTTGCAGAACAGCCAAAAGCATCCGAAGACAGGAAAAGTATAAATGAACAATGTTAAGTATGAAGGTATAAACTTTCAGCCAACTAAGATTGTCTGCATCGGCAGAAATTATGTAGAACATATCGAAGAGCTAAACAATGAGACACCCTCTGAGCCTGTAATTTTTATTAAGCCTAATTCTGCTATCTCTGATCATATTGAAAGTAATCAAGATGAAGAAATACATTATGAAGGTGAAATTAGTTTTATCATTGAAAACAATAAAATCTCTGGCATTGGCTTTGGCCTAGATCTAACTAAAAGATCAGTACAAAAAGTACTTAAGTCTAAAGGGTTACCTTGGGAGCGAGCTAAAGCTTTTAATAAATCGGCGGTATTTAGCGAGTTTGTAAGGTGTGGTGATGATTATAAAAGTTATAAAATGGAACTATTTATAGACAACCAGCTTAAGCAATTAGCCAATTATGAGCTTATGATCAACAAACCTGAAATATTAGTTGCTGAAATACAAACATTTTTAACACTTGAAGATGGCGATATCATTATGACAGGTACGCCAAAAGGTGTTGGAGTCATAAACTCAGGTGAATTATTCACCGCTAAAATATATAAAAACGAACAAATTATTATTGAAAAATCATGGTGTGTTGATTCATTGTACAGCGAAGAAAAGTGACATTTAAGTAAAATTTGTAACTTGTTAGTAGCTTCTAACATCAAAGCGTAGAGTCGGGGTGTTTAGCTAGCTGATTAGCTCAGTAATAACCTAACGAAGTTACATAACCTTTTTAGATTTATCCTTTTTCCTTATTACTTGAAGATATTATGAACATTGAACCATTAGATAAACCTTATTCTGATTTGAGACTTGCTGCCATGGCGCCTAATACGTTTATGGGGAAAATTCTTAAAATTTTTGGCCCTTTGTTAGATAAGTTATTAGGCATAAATAAACTGCGTAATGTTTATGAGTCTTGTCAATTGTCGGGGTTAGACAAGCAACAGTTTTCACAGAAATTACTTGATGGCTTAGGTGTTCAGGTGTCAGGTGTTAACGGTGTTTTAGAAAAAGTACCACAAAGTGGTCGATGTGTTGTCGTTTGTAATCACCCCTATGGCATGATTGAAGGCGTTATTATCGCTCATTTGCTTACCGCATTTCGTTCAGACACCCAAGTAATGGCGAATGTTGGTTTACAAATATTTAAGGAAATTAAAGGTTATTTCATTTTTGCCAACCCTTTAAAACCAAAAGCCAAGATAAATACTCTGGCAATAAAGCAATGTTTTAGCCACCTTGAAAATGATGGTTTGTTGGTTGTATTTCCTGCGGGAAGGGTTTCGTTTTTTCAGTCAGACAAACAAAGAATAACCGATGGTGACTGGAATCGCTTAGTGATTAAACTTGCCCAAAAAACACGGGCACCTATTTTACCTGTTTTTATTTCTGGTACTAATAGTCAGTTGTTCCATCGTATGGGCAGAATTTACTACCGCTTTCGACTGCTGATGTTGGCCCATGAAATGTTTAAATTACAAGCGCATAATATTAATTTAAAAACCAATAATTTACTCTCAATTAAGCAACTTAATGAATTTAAGGGTATTAAAAGAATGAATGATTTTGTGCGGTTACAATGTTACTTGAATGATGAAAATTATTTTACGCCTTGGCTTGAAGATGACGCCTCTATGCCATTTAAAAATATTATCCCAACCGCAGATAAAATCACAATTAAAAGCGAACTTGCTCAGTTGCCTGATGAACAGCATTTATTAGATTTTAAATCATTCTCTGTTTATTATGGCTATCAAAATCAAATGCCACTATGTGTACAAGAAATCACTCGGTTGCGTGAAATAACCTTTCGAACGTTAGACGAAGGGAGCGGTGAAATATGTGATACCGACAAGTTTGACGCAACGTATATGCACTTATTTATTTTCGATCATAAAAATGAAGAGATTATTGGTGCGTATCGAATAGGGCAGACTGACCTTTTGCAGAATAAGGGAGGCGTATCACAACTTTATCTTTCGCAGATGTTTAATTTTAGTGCTGGTTTTATTAATCAGCAGCAACCTTGTTTAGAAATGGGGCGATCATTTATTATTGCAGCACACCAAAACAGTTTTCATGGCTTATTATTATTATGGAAGGGTATTGGTGCGTTTGTTTGTCAAAACCCACACTATAGAACATTGTACGGCACGGTATCATTAAGTAAATTATATGACCCTCGTTCAGTTGCCTTAATAGATGAAGTTATGGTGACTAACAAAGATGGAGTTAACGCTAAAGAAGCATTTAAAGGGAAACTTCATCCAGAAGTAAAAGATTTTATTAGCGCTGCCCCTGTCGAGCTAAATCAGTTGTCGGCATTAGTGATGGGAATAGAAGAAGACAGCAAAGATATTCCTGTATTATTGAAGCAGTACCATAAATTAGGGGCTATATTTCATTGCACCGGCATCGATGTTAACTTTAATCATACGCCGGGTTTATTGCTCAGTGTTAATTTACCCGAGGCGCCAGAGAAGCTATTAAAACTTTATCTAGGTTCATCTAAAGCGGCTTATTTAAACTATGATAAAAGCTAAAAGTAAGTGGTTCAACAAGTGCGGTTAAAGTGATTATAAGTGTTAAGTCAATTCAGGTCTTTGTTCTTTGAAACAGGCAACGGTATGAGATTTCTGCACAACATTGTCAAAATACTCGAAACAAATTTCATTTTTCTTAGATAAGTCACTGTTAACAGATATATGTGAAATACTAACGGTTCTCGCATCTTCTCTTTGCATATTTACAGAATACTGACCATTTTTTTCTGTTGAAAAATGAAAGTCTCTATGTTGATTTGAATGGGGGTTATTTATATCTACTGTACCGATAAAACGAGATCTTCTTTTTTTACTGACATCAATAAAGTCAATACTTGATGAGGTGATAGGTAAGTCAGCCTTAACATCAACACTTACATCAACAAGTTCACTTCCATCCCATTTTACACAATGAATCGTTGGGTCGTCTTTTGATAAAGTATCAGGAAAAACACACAGCTGAAAAGGTTGAAACACCTCTAAATCCATAACTTTTAATTGCTTAATAACACTTTCTTGGTTTTGCAATAAAGAAAGAATAAGCTGTCCACGACTCATTACATTATCTTTATTTATATTAACAACTGCTTGGTAATTGTTGAGCAGCGCGAGCGACATTCCTTGTTTAGTCACAGCAATCCAAGTTCCACCGCCCTGTGGGTCTATAGGGTAAATAGCATTATCAATTTGATGTGGTTGAGGGGGCATAGCCAACAAACGCGTGCGCTGTTCGTCACGATTAAAAAACAATTCATAGCCATTTTGATTAAGTAAATAGGTTAAAGTACACATTTAATTCATCACTGGCATAGTCGTTTGGTGATTGTTCGTCTCTTTATTTTTGGCATCAACAGGCCGTTCACTGTTTTCTCTTAAAAAAGTTGCTGTTGCGGGAGCTAAGCCAAAGTTATGTGGTAGCTCTGTTGTTTGTAGCGAATTTTTTTGAGTAAGAGATATTTGAGCAATCATGGCAAAATGGTGAACTGCATGGCTGCCGGCAAAAACTAATTCTCTAACAATGGTGGTTTGTACTTTTTGAACATTTTCATTGGCTATTGAAACTTCTGTTGATAACGTAACTATCTTACTTAGGTCATGCTGAGAAAGGTTTTTGATCCAAACCGCTATTTCAGTTAACTTCCCTGCAGCAAGCTCAGGAGATGATTCTATTTTACTCCCTCGAACTCTAGCATCATAGTTAATCAATTTGCTTTCTACACCTGATATTATCGCTAAATAATGATCAATAATATGCCGCATATGAGCACCTGCGGAACTCATAAAGTTAGGCGATGGGATTTCTGCATAATTTTTTTTAGATACCGTATTAAGGTACTGCTGAGCTTGTTCAATAATGCCTAATTGACTCATGATCATGCTGTTAGTTTTCCAATTGTGAATGAATTACTTAGACGTACGACTTTTTAAGATAGCTTGCATAAGATCTTCTGGTACCTTGGTGGCTTGATTTGTTTTAATAAATCCTGTTTGAGAAATTCGAATGGCATTTACATAGCCCTCTACATAATTTCTACATTCGCGGCACATGCTTAAGTGCAGTTTAAATGTAAACTTTTCAACGTAAGACAAGTTTCCTTCATGATAATCATACAAAAAACCATCAACCTCTTCACAGGTCAACATACCAGGCATATGTTGGGTCATTAATCGTTTAATCATTAACATGTCAGTTTACCTTCCAATTATTTTCTACGCTTACTCTGTCTTCCTGTTCTAAAATAGCTCTTAAAAGTAATCTGGCCCGGTGTAATTGTGTTTTAACCAAAGCTTCAGACACGGCTAATATTTCGGCAGTTTCTTTGGTGTTCATTTCTTGGATGTCTCTAAGCAGTAAAACGTTACAATATTTCTCAGGAAGCTGGTAAATAATCTCACTAAGCGACAACTTTGCCTCACTTTTCTCAAAGAGCACTTCAATGTTGTTGCTTAAGGTATCGTCTAGATTATTACCTAGCTCATCAGCAAACACGGTTCGTTCACCGTATTCATTGTACTGCTGAGAAAACGCTTCTAATGATGTGGTATTTTGTCTCTTTCTTTGTCTAAGCATCATTAATGCTTCATTAACGGTAATACGGTGTAACCAAGTAGAGAGCTGTGAATTTTTTTTAAATGAGGAAATGTTCTTAAAAACTTGAATAAATGCTTTTTGCAAACACTCTTGTGCATCGTCATCAGTATAAAAAAAACGACGTGCAACGGCATACATTCGATCACTGTATTGACGAACGAGTGTTTCATAAGCCAAATCTTTATTGTCTATAAGCCCTTCAATCAGTTCATTCTCTTTGTTTATGTCCTGGCCTAAAATTGCAGAAGGTTTTTTTTTCAACAACGTTGTAACCTTTTTAAGTGGGCAGCATCAAAGTGGTAACTTAACGAATAATTAATCTAAAATCACTCTTTAATTTATCACCACTCTTGAATGTGATTTTTTGATAAGGAACAAACATGAAAACACAATTGATAAAAATGCACGCTGTGTTAAATAAAACACGAGAAGTCGATTTTTTAGCACCACTGTTATTAAGAATGTATTTAGTGCCGGTATTTTGGATGGCCGGTACTAAAAAAATAGAAGGCTTTGAAGGGATTGTTGAATGGTTCGGTAACTCTGAATGGGGCTTAGGACTACCGTTTCCCTTTCTAATGGCTTTTTTAGCCACAGCTACTGAGTTTTTTGGCGCAATAGCCCTTTTTTTTGGCCTTGCAGTAAGATGGTTTTCACTACCTTTGATGTTCACTATGGTTGTCGCGGCAGGTACCGTGCATTGGGACAATGGTTGGCAAGCGATAACCGATCCAAGTGCACCTTTTGCTAATGAGAGAGTTATTGAAGCATCTAATAAATTGGGCATCGTAAAAGAGGTACTGCAAGAACATACTAACTACGACTATATAACGTCAAGCGGTAGTGTTGTGATGCTAAATAATGGTATTGAGTTTTCTGTTACCTATTTCATTATGTTGCTCGCATTACTGTTTTTAGGAGCAGGGCGTTATGTAAGTGCTGATTATTGGCTTGAACGCGCTTTATATAAAGAGCAAAGAGCACTATCTTTATCATCATCAAATAAAGAATAATTGTGGTCAAATAGTGAATGAAATTCTAAGATTAAATTCACTTTTAAATCTTATCTTTGACGATTCTAACGATGCTTAGTTTTTTGATAACATGCGGGTTAGGTAGGGAAGTTAATGCAAAAGGTTACTTTTGCATTTCATGTTTTGAATAAATGTTCTCTATCGTGCCATTGGCTTTCAACTTTTTTATAACGTCATCAACTGCGTTTTTGAGCGATTGATCTTTAAAAGCCATATGTGAGTAGGTAAAAGGCCATAAATAATGCACACTGAAGTTTTTACGGGCTACGTTTATATCGTTATTGTAATACTTGTTGCTTAAATCGTACCAAAATATATTGATATCGCCGACTCTAATATCCTTTTTCCCTGAAAGCATGAGCTGAGTCGTGTTTTTAGGGTGTGCATGCTCAGAATATTTTGAATTTTCAGCGACCATTTGCTTAAAGTCCTCACCGAGTAACTCTGTTGCTCCTTGGTATGCTGCAATCGACTTCCCTTGTAAATCAGATATTTTATCAACTTTTAATTGTTTTGACTTTTTCGATATAGCAACGTCTCTAAAGCGAAATACAGGTTCAGATAAATAGGCATTTACCTTTGAGTTAGGAAAAACGTTCGAAGCAACATCAATTGACTTTCCGTAGTTAATTTCATGCAATATCCGGTTATTACTCATGGATATGTATTTTACTTTGTATTGAGGAAGCTGTTTGAATATTTCATCGATGATCTCAACAAATAAACCTTTCGTTCCTTTCTCAATAAAAAATGGAGGAAAATTACCCACTCCGACTTTTATTACTTGTTGCGCTATTGACGTTGTAGAGAATACAAGGAAATAGATGAACACGAGGCGACATAATGTTTTTGGCATTTATATACTACAACTTACGAATAATTAAATATAAGTGTAGTCAAATAATTGTAAAGAAGAAAACTAAAAATACTTAATAAAATTAATTTTTTTATTAAAATTCAGTAAGTTTTAGGTATTTTAGCCTATTGTAAATATGAAGATATTTTTACGGTACTAAGCCGAGTTATTTGTCTTTAATTTGTTGTTTAATACCGCTAAATTTCAGTTATTTTTTGTTAACAAAAATAAACTCTCTATTTAGTCTGTGATTGCTCTATAAAGCTTACCTATAACAGCGTAGGATATTACAACTTTAGATATGAAATTAGGTTTGCACTTAGGTGCACTAACATAAAAAATTATGCAATCAACAGCAAAAGCATCACTTACCAACGCTCTACTTATTTCTATTTGTACACCTGATTTTAAGGGTGATGAAGCAACAGAGTCACTTGCAGAACTTGCACGTTTAGTGACTACCTTAGGATTTAAAGTAGTTGGCACCCAGTCGCAAAAGCAGAGTTCGACTAAAAAAGTTAATGTATTAGGTTTAGGGAAGCTGGCAGAAATAGCCCATCTTACCGGTAATCAAGGGGTCGTTGAAGGCGTAGAAGACGATGAAAATTTAGCAGGTAAAGCCGAACTTACCCTTAATCCGGCAGATATCCCTTCAGAAAACCTCCCGTTTGGCTGTGCCGACGTCGTGGTATTTGATTGTGACTTAAGCCCATCTCAGCTACGTAATGTTGAGAATCAATTAGGCGTAGAAGTATTTGATCGCACTGGCATTATCATTGAAATATTTAGTCGTCATGCCCGTACCAAAACAGCGAAATTACAAGTTGAAATCGCTCGCTTAAATTACGTGGCGCCACGACTTCGTGAAACATCATGTGGTGATAAAGAACGTCAAATGGGTAAAGGCGCTGGCGAAACGACGCTAGAACTAAATCGCCGTGCAGTGCGCGATCAATTAGCTGAGCTTAAACGTGAATTGGTTAGTGTTCAACATGAAATGAAAGGACGACGCACCCAACGTTCAGAGCTTTTTTGTGTCGCTTTAGTCGGGTATACGAATGCGGGTAAGTCCTCAATGATGCGAGCGATAACGGGTAGTGATGTTGCGGGTGAGAACAAGCTTTTTGCAACACTTGATACCACGGTTCGTGCCTTGTATCCTGCCACTCAGCCACGAATATTAGTGTCAGATACGGTTGGCTTTATTAAAAAGTTACCACATGACTTAGTTGCTTCATTCCATTCAACCTTAGCAGAAGCGCATGACGCTTCACTATTGTTATATGTAGTAGATGCATCAGATCCTTCTTTTCGTTCGCAACTCGATGTCGTGCACGAAGTACTGGAAGAGGTGGGTGTAGAAGACAGTAAAAAGTTATTGGTACTGAACAAATCAGACCAACTTAGTGCTGAGCAACAACAAGCACTGATTGAAGAATTTCCTGATGCTATGATGACCTCAGCTCGTAATCCGCTTGATATCGCCAAACTGCATAAATATATTGTTGGCGTTGCTGAAAACGAAATGATTGAAGAGGAAATTGTTATTCCTTATACCGCGAAAGGCATTATAGGTGAAATTCGATCCAGCATGAGCGTTACAAAAGAAGATTACGACTACAGTGAGATTAAGCTAACAGTAAGATCTAATGCAATTGATTTAGCAAGACTAAAAAAGCGCATGCTGAATTTATAAAATAATGCCTGTGTTATTTTACTCGTTGGAATTGGAAATTTATAAAGAAGTCTTCACATACACTTAGATAAAGCATTTCGATGATTTGTTCGTGTAGAGTTAGAAAGTTAATTAACTATCGGCTCTACACTTATTTTATTTTCAAGCCATTTTACCTGAGCTGCCTCATGGTCTCGCTTAAAAGCACACGTTTTATTTGACACTTCAATATTCACCCCAGAAAGTATCGACTTGTATACCGACAGCTCAAAAGTCTCCAAATGTTTATTTATAGTACTCTCTTTATCTAACCAGTTTTTATTGAGTTTACCTAACAAATTTAAATGTTGTTGTAGCGCTTGATTAATGCGATCTATTTGTTGGGTATTTTCGTCTTTAAGATTATTAGCTTTGCGTAATAACTTATATATTCTCGGTAGACGTCTCATTATTTTGTCAGCTTTCTCACTGGCACTTATTTTTAATTCTTCAGCGGTATTGACCCAATAATTTAAATTCAAGTTTGTCATTGCCCCACAACGAGACCCTAAAGTGCCCACACGAACTGAGCCACCGGCAAGCACTGAAGTTCCAAAAACTTTACCATCTGCTTTTTCATTGGCAATATTGCCGACCCATAAATCACCTTCCACAATAATTTGGCTATGAGAAATATATTGGGTCACTTTAATATCATTTTTTGCAAAAATATCAGCGTACTGTACAAACTGCGCACTAACATCACCTTCTGCTTGAAGTACTGTGTTGTTCTCTAAATGGTTATCTTCATAGACTTGGCGCCCAATAATTCCTAGAGCAATCGATATATTACCACCTGCAGCGATCGATGCTGATTCAACTATTCCGCCTATAACTATGTCTTCACTCGCAGATAATTCCATGCCTTCGCAAACATTTCCTTTAACATAAATCGAACCATCAAAACGGATGTTACCTGTGCCAACATCAATGTTTTCAACTTCGAGTAATGTGTTAACCGTGACACTATTATCTAAATGTTTTGGCATACCATCAATTGTTGCAATGAGAATGTTATTGTTTTCATCTGAAAAAGATGAACCGTCAGACTCTTCCAAAACTGACATTTCACCTGATACAGCATCAGTAATAGTTCCGAGGACATCAAAACCGTTAACACCAGCGGTTGGCGGTATTAACTTAGCTAACTTTCTACCTGTTTTTACGTGAATTAAATCACCTAATTCACGCATGTCTACATTGCCATTATCGAGTTTCTTTGGACACATAATGCGATCTGCGGGGTCATCTACTAAATATTTTATATATCCATCTTTTCCACTTGTGCTGGCTTTCCCCCTTGCTATTTCAGTTGTTATACTTTTGCCAGATTGAAGGTGTATGCCATCTTTAACAATATTAATGAGGTTTTCTTTAATGATGCCTTTGGTTATATTGTTTTCTTTTAATATTTCTATAACATTTGCATTTTTTATCTGTTTGCCGCCATACCCTGCAGTGAGTTCTAAGGTCACAGACATGTTTTCAGGGCCTATAGTGACAGTTAAACTAGCATCAACAGCATGAGCAATAATTAAAGAGGTGCCAGAGTTCTCTTTTTTCTCATCATTTTCATTGGCTTTTGCCACTTCTTCCAGTAGTAACGCCATTGCGCCGTCGATAAGTAAAAAAGCAGAGTACTCTGATAATTTAAATGCTGTTTGTAGTTTTTTGATGTTAGCTTTAGGCTGGCCTTCAACAGGAGTGATGGTCATTAATAAATCTTTACCTTCACTTTCAAGGGTTAACTTTATATCGCACATATATTTGTCATCGACTTTTATCGCATTAATAAATTAGGTGAGTTATGTTTATTTTCTTATCGTTACTTAATAAATATATACAGTAAAAGAAAGGTGTTATTAAGTTTTTTGATGCTTTTTTAGTTTTTCAATACGTTATTTATTCGTTCGATATTACTGTACACCCAACCTACCATAGGTTGATATTATATTATTTTATTTAATAAGTATTTAGAGTAGATTTTCTGGTAATAGTAACTATCCTTTAATAATAATAATTCATGGGTTTTATTAATGGAAAGAGCGTTCAACACATTTATTGCAAGACAAGCTATTTTAGATATAAACCTTAAAACGATAGGTTATGAACTTCTTTTTAGAGATAGCTTAGAGAATGTATTTAAAGAGTCATCTCCTGAAAAAGCAACTTCAAAAGTCATACTTCAAAATCATATTCTGGGTAATTTAACTGATGTTTGTTTTGGCAAGTTAGCTTTTATTAATTTTGATGAGTTCACATTGCTACAAAACTCGCCCTTGTTGTTTAACCCAAAAGATATCGTTGTTGAAATTTTAGAGACCATTAATATTTCAGACGAGCTTATTTTTAATGTTTCTCAGCTCCATAAAAAAGGCTATAGGGTTGCGTTGGATGATTATGACTTTTCAAGTAAATGGGATAGCCTTTTCCCTTATATTTCGATTATTAAAATTGATATTGAAGAGGTTTCTTATGATCAAATTAAGGAACTTAAAAAACGATTACATTCTACAGAGAGTCAAATAAAAATAATTGCTGAACGTATTGAAACTAATGAGCAATTTCAGCAGCTGAAAAAAATCGATATTGACTACTACCAAGGATACTTTTTTCACAAACCAGAGATAAAGTCAGGTACCTGCGTATCTCCTTTGAAAATAAATTTAATTCAACTATTTTTAGAAGCTTATAAACCAAATTTAGATTTTGATCAATTAACTCAAATTATTAGCCGTGATGTTACTTTGGTGAGCGGAATATTAAAGTTGGTTAATAGTGCAGCAGAGTGCGGTAATATTGAAATTACTTCTATTAAACAAGCTATTACCTATTTAGGTACAAATAAAATAAAGCAGTATGTCGCGATAATATCCATGTCGACATTATCATCTGAAAGTTCACCAGAGCTTTTTATCGAGTCATTAGTTCGTGCTAAAATGATGGAGCTAATCGCTGAAGAAAAACCACTTAGCCATCTCAAAGATAAAGCCTTCTTAACCGGTATACTAAGTAACTTAGACGCCATACTAAACATACCAATGAAAGATATAGTGAAAGACTTTATTTTTTCACAAGAAATTAAATTTGCCCTCACTAATGAGCAAGGAGAGCTATCTGAATTGTTAGCGTTGGCGAAGTATTATGAAGCGCCTAATAGCCAAAAGGGGCGGAGTTTTATTGCAACGGATAAGATCTCTGAAGCTACTCTTTTAAATTGTTATTATGAAGCATTAAAGTGGGGAGTGAGCATTGTCTAAGACTTCGCTCCTTTAATGATTAAGAGTGACAAAGTCGTGAAAGAAATAGCATCTTTTGCCATAGACAATCATCATAATAACGTATTAATAAATTTAACAATTAATTTTAGGAATATCTCGCCAGTTACTGGTGTACTGAGGACTTAAAAATTGGCGTTTCATTTGCCATGAGTTTGACTTTCCTTCAGCGCCTAACGTCAATGTACCTTGTCCGTAACGATGATTAATCGCATCAAGGCAATTCATTAATATTGGGTTTGAACTATCAGATAAAAATAAATCAGCTTGTCGGTATTGCTTGCTTTCAAGCACTATAGCACCGACACCACAGCGATAAAATTGTACACCTGAAATAAAAATTTCTGCAAGCATTAAGCTTACCGCTGTTGCAATATCGCAGCTATTATCTGTCGCTATGGGAAACGTATAAACCATTGTTTGTTTGTAGTAGTTTTCATCATGAGGTGAGCTTGATGCGAATATTAGCAGTTTTTTAATGAGCGAAGATTGTTGCCTCACTTTCTTAGCAACAATCGTACTATGGGTTGTTAAAGCTGCTTGTAAAGAATGAATATCGATAATACGCCGACCAAAGCTACGAGTAGAGAATATTTCTTGCTTAGGGGCTTTAATATCATCCCACGTTAAGCAACTTACACCATTAAGTTCATTGACGGTACGCTCAGTTATCACGCTAAATTGTTTACCCATAAACTTAGGGCATTGCATTGATAATTGGTGAGCGGTTTTAATGTTTTGCTGTATTAGCCGTTGAGATATTTTTTTGCCAACTCCCCAAACGTCATTCACGTGCATTTTTTCTAATATGTTTTTAGCACTTTGCGTATCATTAATAACCGCAACCCCCTTGTAGCCAGCCAGCTTTTTTGCTGCGTGATTAGCCGCTTTGGCTAAGGTAGAGGTTGTACCAAAGCCTACACCAACCGGCAAGCGAGTTTCTTTCCAAATAGCACGCCTAATTTCATGTCCGTATTGATGCCAATCTTTAATAACATTGCTGTAATTCTTAAAATGTAAAAATGATTCGTCAATACTATACACATATTGGTTATCACAATATCTCGCAATAACGTTCATCATTCTTTCACTTAAGTCGGCGTACAACTCATAGTTAGAAGAACGAACCACAACGCCATGTTTCTGTAATAATGCTTTTATTTGAAAGTAGGGCGTAAACTTTGGAATACCCAATCTTCGAGCTATTGGACAAACAGCACAAATACAGCCATCGTTATTGGTTAAAACAACGACAGGTTTATTTCTTATGCTTGGGTCGAATACTTTCTCGGCACTGGCATAAAAAGACACGGCATCAACTAGTGCATACATGCGGTTAATTCAGGTGCTGGGTGATGAAGTCGAATAGAACGTGTGACTATGCCTTCTAACTGAAAATCATCTTCGGGCTGAATACTAACCGGTGCAAAATCTTTAGATGCAGATAATAGCCGTGCTTGTTTTTTATCAATTAACTTACAGACAAAACAACCATTGTAATTTGCCACAATGACATCACCATTTCTAGCTGTGAGCGATCTGTCTACAATAAGTAAGTCGCCATCATAAATGCCCACGCCCTGCATAGATTCACCAGATGCTTGGCCAATAAATGTAGCGTTAGGATGTCTAATAAGGAGTTTATCTAGTGATAACCCCAGTTCTTTATATTCGGCTGCGGGTGATTCAAACCCTGAAATACCTGCTTCAATGTAAATAGGAATAACGTTCATCACTTAAATCTCACTGTGTTTTTATACAGTATAGTTTTTAAGTTGATTTTTGAAAAGAATAATTTAAATATCTTACAAGTAATGATTGCTTTCCTTTTGAAATAGAGACGTTAAAATCAGCCCAGCATTAATTTACAGGGTTAATATACATGCATGAAAATGCGAATTCGTTAGTGGTTCTTGATTTTGAAACTACAGGACTATCACCAAACCAAGGTGATAGAGCCATAGAAATAGGGGCAGTTAGAATTGTAAACGGTAAGGTTACCGACAAATTTCAATCGTTAATGAATCCTGGTTTTCGGGTTAGCAGTTTTATTGAACAATACACCGGAATATCTAATCAGATGCTCGCTAAGGTCGGTTCTTGTGATGAAGTGATGGCAGAATTTGCCGATTTTCTTGGCGATGATAATTTACTTGCTCACAATGCTTCTTTTGATCAAAAATTCTTGGACGCCGAGCTTAATAACATTTCTAGAAGATACTCGGGGCAATTTATTTGTTCATTACTTGTTTCGCGTAGAATTAACATAGACGCGCCTAATCATAAACTAGGGACACTTATTCGTTATAAAAACATTCCATCAAATGGGGCCTTTCACCGGGCTTTATTTGATGCTGAGATGACCGCAAAATTATGGTTATCGATGCTTGATGATATCGAAGAAAAAATTAACGGCGAGTTTGTGCCTTTTGCATTAATACAAAAGTTATCAAAGACAGCAAAAAGTGACGTAAATAAGCTGTTAGCTAAATGGTAACTTATCTTGTTGGTTTTTAATTTTTTATCTCAGGTATAATCACAGTTCAACGTTTAGTAGGGTTAACATCATCGACTACCCAGATAAAAAAGATCCAACAGAAATAAATGAGACATTGTCTTCTATAGCCGTATCAAATTTACAGCTTAAAATTGCGACCTTTAATTTGTTCAATTATCTTGAACCACCCAATGCTTTCTATGATTTTGAACGTATTTATAGTGCTGAGCAGTGGCGTAAAAAACAACATTGGATTGCTGAATATTTACGTGAGTATCAACCTGATATTATTGGCTTTCAAGAAGTATTTAGTCCTGAATCGTTAAAACAATTAGTTGCGGAGCAGGGCTATCATTATTTTGCAGTGGTTGATGAACCCCAAGTAATAGATGATTTTATTTACAAACGCCCGGTTGTTGCCATCGCTTCTCGCTATCCTATTATTGAGGTTGCTGCAGTAAAGCCAAATATTGAACTGGCGCAAACACTAGGTTTAACTCAGGACTTTTCTTTTAGCCGAAAAGTATTAAGGGCAACGGTTAACGTTCCTCACCTGGGGAGCTGTGATTGTTATGTTGTGCATTTTAAATCTAAACGTTCAATGATCGAACTTGATGAGCAAAACAAAAGTCGCTCGCCAGAGCAAACCATCATTGAAAGCCTAAAAGCACAAGTTGCTGGTGGTTGGGGCTCAACGATACAACGTGGCAGTGAAGCAACGCTATTAATGGTTGATATGATTGAGCGCCGTGAGACTACAAGTAATCCTATGGTATTAATGGGCGATTTTAATAACACCTTAACTGATGGTGTGTTAAGTCACTTACTGACAAATACCTTACGTTTTGTGTCGTCTATTGACCGTGACGCCTATCTTGCTCAATATTGTTTAAAAGATGGTTGGAATTTATTTCAAGCATCAATAATAAATGAAACGAGTAAAGAAGAAAAAATACCACGTACACCAACACATTATTTTGGTGCGAGTAGCTCTGTTCTCGACTATATATTATTGTCATGTGAGTTTGATGCCAGCTATCACGACAGCCTTTATCAGGTTAGCGGATATGATACTTACGATCGACATTTAATTAATCCCATTTTTGAGCGTGATGGCGAAAGTACCGATCATGGTATTGCGTTAGTAACATTGACGTTAAGGTCTTAAACGGTATAGGTCAGTTAAAAAGGGCATAACATTATGGCCTTTCTTCACGTAACTAAGTTAACCGCTTGAGGTCAAGTTTACTGCTCATTTTTAAATAAAGGGGTGTGTTTATTATTAATGGAGCCATAACAAATTATTGGCAATTATTTTTAGTTCAATGGTCAAGGGTACGTTATTTTTAGTAGAGGCGAGCGTGGGTGTTTGAATTTAATATAAATAGTGGATTGCATTTATAAGATTAATTTAACTTATATCCCCCATTTATCCATGATTTTTTTATAGGTTCCATCGGCTTTAATTTGTTGCAATGCGTCAGATAAATTAGCAACTATTGAGTTTGAGGTCTTGAGTCCAGTAGCAATAAATAGATCACCTGGGAAGTCATGTAGTTCAACGAAGGTTTTAATATCTTTCTTATCGAATCCAATACTTTTCATTTCACTGTCTATGGCAACAAAGTTAGTTAAAATAAAATCAATTCTTTTTTCAAATAACATCCCCCACATATATTTATAATTAACTGATAAATGCAGGTTGTCTTGAACCGAGAAACCAGCGTTCTTCAGATATTTTTCTGAATGATAGCCACGAATTGTACCAACAACAAACGATTTTGCTTCCTCAATATCACTAATGTTAATATCTGAACGGCTACGAAGCCCAACTAAGAAAGCTTTACTTTTAAATATTTGGCCAACCCATTGAAAGCTATTTTTGCGGTCAGCACTTTTCATTAAAGAAATCATGAAGGTATTTTCTTCCTTTAATGTCTGATCATAACTGCGAGCAAATGGCATTAATTCAATACTGCCAGAAAGTTTGGCTCGAACCATTAATGCTTCAATAATCTCAACTAAGACTCCAGTAGGCTTGTTATCGACACCCAAAAAGTGAAAGGGCGGTAATTCTTCAGCAACAAAAGTGAGTTGATTTGCATGGCTTACTAATGAAAAAGAAACAAATAAAAAGGCAAAAAAAGTTTGCTTAAATATATTTTGCATACCAGTTTTATTACTCATTGTGATTGAAGAAAGGCTCTATTGACTCTAGTGAGTGGTGTTAGTGCGTAAGTAGTGTATTAATAAAATCACAGCAATTGCAAGGTAAGAATATGGTTTTTCGATATATGGAAAATCTGTTGTCTACTCAATATTATATTTTTTGCTGTAATTAATAGCGGTTACTTTACTATTGCCGCAGTTGTTCATGAAGTTGGAGAGTCATTGAACCTCATTTCTTATTAACGAAGCTAGGGTTCTTTTCTTACCGGGGAATAGTAATGGCGTTGTACAGAAATTTGATTAGTGTGAAGCAAGGGCGTTGCAAAATGATGCTTTAGGGCTAACGTTAGTTGCTATTGAAACCTGTTTTCTTTCACTCGATTTTAGTTTTTTTCTATTACGAGTATGAGTCAAAGGTTGTTGATATAGATCACTTTAAAAATGTGAATGATAACTATGGGCATCTCATTAGTGATAAGTACTTGGGAAAAATAGCCGATATATTACAGACGACACTATTGATACCTTCATAAGTAGAGCTGACAAAGCGCTATATAATGCTAAGGGGCTTGGAAAAAATAGAGTGGAGACTATTGAGTAGCCATATTATTATCTTAATTATTTTTTGTTTATCAGTTAGGTATAGTTTATTAACTCAGCACATTTTTGTCGCTTGATTGGCCCAAACTATATGAAAAAAATTATATTTTAAGCTAATATTTATAAAAATGTGATTATGTGTCAGATTATGGAGAATAGAATGATTTATTTTAAATATTTAATATTCTCCGTTTTATTAATTTTTAGCCAAATGACTACGGCAAATAAAAATTTAAAAGAAATTATTTTGGTTGGTGACCCTTGGTGTCCATATAATTGTAAATCCGACACGTTAAATTCTGGTTATTTGATTGAACTCGCTAAAATTGCATTTAAGGAAAATGGTTATAGCGTTAAATATGAAGTAATGCCTTGGTCACGAGCTATAAATGAAGTGCTTAATGGCAGAGCTGATGGTTTAGTGGGGGTTGGTAAAAATGAAGTGCCAGCATTAATTTTTCCTTCCATACCCCAAGGTGTCGCAAAACATACTTTTTTCACGTTACCTGAATATAAATGGCGTTACTCAACCCTAAAATCACTATCCTTGGTTACTTTAGGTGTGATTCAAGATTATTCTTATGGAAATCTATATGAAGACTATATAGAGTTTAATGAAAACAATAAATTATTAGTACATAGAATTGCTGGCCTAAATTCAATTAATAGGCTAGTAAATACACTCGTAAAAAAACGTGTAGATGTCATTATTGAAGATGCTAATGTGCTTAACTATCATATAAAAAATAATAATCTAAATATTACTCTAGCAGAATCAGGCATTGCTTATGAAGAAGACATATTTATTGGTTTTTCGCCAAAAAATAAAGAGGCTAAAATTCTTGCAAAAATCCTTGTTAGTGAGCAACTAAAGCTGAGAGAGTCTAAACGACTTAATGAAATTCTAGCTTCTTATGGCATCAAAGATTGGAAGTAATTGGTGTTTTTATTCAAACCTATTATCGTGTTCAATACTCTTTTAACGATTACTAAGGCAGTTAAATAGGGGACTACGAACTGATACTTTTATATGTAAACGGTGCACGGTGTTAAATTGATATTTAGTTATGCGCAAAACTATTTTAAAACCACTTGTACTGTCCTAAAATCTTTCTTTAAGAATACCCTTATGTATACAGTTATGTTTGCTTTTGACCATTACATTAGCTTTACCACTAATATACTATTGTTTGCTCGCTTTCACTGAGAAATCGAGATAAAAATACTAGACCATAAAACTTGCATGAAATAATATTAATAAGTACTTGATATACCAAAAATATAAAAGCATTTATATTATAAATAAATTAAGCAATTAATGATTCTACAGAAAAAAGGTTTTTACTCGTAGAGTGAGCTTTTATGTAATTTCAAAAGAAACGAGCAGTTGAAGCTCATAATTATAAAAAGGAAGAAAAATGAATAACGTTTTAGCAACGGTTGTGATTACTGTATCTCTAATTTCAGGCTGTACAAGTGTTCCTATGGAATCACAAGCAAAGAGTGATTTAGCAAAACAGTACAATTCCCCATCAGAAGGAAAAGCTGGTTTATATGTTTATAGATCTGGAAGTTTGGGCGGAGCATTAAAAAAAGATGTTTGGTTAAACGGGGATTGTCTAGGTGAAACTGCTCCTAATATGTTTTTTTATGAAGAAGTCAATGGGGATAGTGAACTGAAAGTTTCTACAGAATCAGAATTTTCACCTAATG
Organism: Colwellia sp. Bg11-12; assembly: GCF_014076955.1. NCBI lineage: Bacteria > Pseudomonadati > Pseudomonadota > Gammaproteobacteria > Alteromonadales > Colwelliaceae > Colwellia > Colwellia sp. Bg11-12. The sequence goes on along the minus strand of NZ_JACGUZ010000036.1, from coordinate 2,701 downwards.
ATCTCATTGTGAAAGCAGAAAATGGTAAAAACTACTTTGTGAGTCAATATATAAAAATGGGTGTTTTTGTTGGTGGTGCAGGTGTCGAATTAGTTGATGAAGAAAAAGGAAAAAGAGAAATATCAAAATTAGAAATGGCTATAAAAGGGAAATGTAGCTCATAACATAATAAATTAATCAAGAGGAATGAAACAGTTTCCTGTTTTGTTCCTCATCATTTAAGTAAACTGTTTTTCTATTGTCATGGGAAACTGCTTAAAGGATTATCGTGATTTCAAAATTACCTCGATGGGTAGAATATGGTGCGTTTGTTCTCGCATTCGTTGCGGGGTTTATTAACTCTATCGGACTTTTGGGCTTTAATCACCAATCTATTTCACACTTATCTGGTACAGCAACACTTCTTGGATCAGGTTCTATAAACTCAAGCTTTGCTGATACACTTCATTTGGCTCTCATTTTACTTAGCTTCTTATTTGGCTCTGCCATATCTGGCTATTTCCTCAAAAGTGGCTCGTTGAAATTAGGCCGCAACTACAGTCGTCTTCTTACCTTGGAAGCCATTTTTATTTTCGCTTCAATTTATTTCTTATCAAAGGGCTCGTTATTAGGCCATTATTTAGCTTCCGCTGCATGTGGACTTCAAAATGCACTTGTAACCACCTACAGCGGTGCTGTTATCAGAACAACACACGTAACAGGGATATTTACGGATCTTGGTCTTATGTTAGGCTCAAGACTCAGAGGTGAGGCCTTTGATAAAAGAAAAGCAGTATTGTTTCTACTCATCATTATGGGATTTATTCTGGGTGGGGTATTTGGTGCGTATCTTTTTAGTGTTTTGACGTTTAATGCTTTATTAATTCCAGCGGCTATTTGTTTGCTCTTAGCATTGTCTTATTCCATTTACAGTGCAAGGGCTAAAAGTTAAAAACTGTCTAGTGAAATCAGGGAAGTCCATTTTTCTATATTGTAATTGTATTGTTGTTTATCAAAAGGGTCTCGAATGTTTGCATAGAGGAGATTAGTTGGTACTTATGGCAAACGTCTTTTCTAAGCGCAGAGTCGCCGTTGACCGTCGGTCAGTGACTTTTCACACTTTAACTGACTCTAACGTTAGCCTCTTGTGGTTTTTACATTAATTGGCCTATTAGCCATCATTATTACCTAAATAAAGACAATGTAGGGCGTTCTCCAATTATCATTATTACCAAATAGCTAAGGTACTCATTACCATTGAAGCTGTAATTAGACGTTTTAATAGATAATAAATGACATTTATCAGGGAGCTTAATATTCCTAAATGATAACCTTAATACAAATAGAAGCGGTGTAGACATCTTTGATGAGTGGTAGTTAACGAATTATAAAGCTACTGTTCATGAGATCGATTCTACCCTATAGAAGATATTTGAAAAATAGGAGGAAACTGTTATGTACACAATGACTACGGCAACATATACAGATAAAATTGCGCTTAAAAATGTTGATGATGAACTTAAGAATAAGGGAGTTCCAACGGAAAATTTTTTCATCAATGAAAAAAAATTACAGATTAAGGTGAAGATGCCAGAGAGTGAAGAACAGGAAATAAGAGATATTCTCAATCGCCATGGACCTACTAATGTTGAATAAGCCGTGCTGTATTCGGTTTAGCTACTGACCGCAGAAATAGTGATAAATAGCTGAAATAAGAATCTGTGTTGAATGCTGAGTGATAGACTTTAACAATAGGGAAATAGCTGTGATTTTATATATTCGCATTGTTCTGACGTGTTCAACGTAGGCCAATAACCGAATAAAATGTCGTTTTATTGATACAAAGTCTAATCAAAACTCTGTTCCTATCGTTCATGACCAAGGTCCGACGTGTGGCATTTACTGTCTTAATGAGGAAATTACAATTTGAACTTAAGTCACCTATAGGTGACTTTTTTCATACCCCCGTTTCGTAATACGGGGGTAAAGTATTACGAATGGTAGATATTACCAAAAGTACTTTCTTGTCTCGATCATCTTGTATTTAATCTATGAATGGGCATTAACTATATGATGTTAGGGTTTAACTGAATACTTGTGTAGATTTAATGCCTATTTTAATAATATTGTTAAGATACCTATAAAAATAGGTGAAATACTATTCATAGTAAATATAGGTATAAAAAAACCGCAATTAAGCGGTTTTTTATCATAAACGGTGTTCTGTTTATCGCCAAATCTAAAAGTTACTAGGTATAACTAATGGATTAAAAAGGTCTTTATTTGGTGGAGCGGGGGGGAATCGACCCTGTTAATGACCCAGTAAAAACAATAACTTAAAGCAATATCAATTAGTTACTGTTATGTGGTATTAGTATTTGCCTGTGTTTGTTAAAGGTGTGTGGTACTAATGTGGTACTTATTTATGATTCATAGTCAGTTCGATTGCTAAGTGAGGAACTGAACCCGCGTCCATATTTCTATTAATATATATCAATTTCATTAAAATAACTTTTAATTTGCACAATGTTTTTTGTATTTCAATTGTATTGTTGTTTATTAAAAGAGTCTCTAATGTGCGCAAACAGGAAGTTAGCTTAAAAAATTTTCCCATATATTTTCTAATGAATTAGTCGTGTCATATTAGTGAGAAGTATTCGTAATATCCAAGTAGTGATAAAAACTAAATATTTATCGTTTCTAAATTGTTGAAATCATGTAA
>NZ_JACGUZ010000035.1:0-488 GCF_014076955.1 Colwellia sp. Bg11-12 | reverse complement strand
GTTTTTTCCTATGTTTGCTGTATTTTGTTTGACTGTTCTTAGTATGCTTTTAAATGTATTCTTTGCAATTAAAGAATGCCTAAGCGAGCGACAGTCTAAAAAGTAAACATAACAAGCCATTCAAGTAGGACAAATAACAGTTGGCTATTTGCTCCTTCGTCGCTTATTTTAGCCAACAATTATTTGCCTCTTAATGGGGCGTTAGCAGGCACCACTTGTTCTAATTTAAAAGTGCTTGGTTAATTTTATTTCTCACATCAAAGGATTGGTGCTTTTCTCTTTTTCTTCCTTTTTTTGTAGCAACGATTAGTTTTAAATTGATTGGTAAACATTCTATGTTATTGTTTATCAATTAAAGTTTAATGGCGAAGTGGTGCGGTGTTTATTGTTTCTCACTTCCATCAATTAACTATTTATGTGTATGTTGGTTTAAGTGTTCTTAATTAACGCTTCTGCTAACAAGCAATTCAAACGGACAAATAACAGTT
>NZ_JACGUZ010000034.1:0-239 GCF_014076955.1 Colwellia sp. Bg11-12 | reverse complement strand
GAAGTGGTGCGGTGTTTATTGTTTCTCACTTCCATCAATTAACTATTTATGTGTATGTTGGTTTAAGTGTTCTTAATTAACGCTTCTGCTAACAAGCAATTCAAACGGACAAATAACAGTTGGCTGTCGTTCGTTCCTCACTATTTTAGCCAACAATTATTTGCCGCTTAATATGGGCGTTAGGTGTAATCGCCACTTCGTTTTATTGTTTAAAGCATTTGCCAATTTAAGTAGGCGTT
>NZ_JACGUZ010000033.1:0-1046 GCF_014076955.1 Colwellia sp. Bg11-12 | reverse complement strand
AAGGTTTTGTATTTACAAATAAACTTCACCTAACAAGCAATTCAAACGGACAAATAACAGTTGGCTTTGTTCGCTTCGCTCTCTATTTTAGCCAACTATTATTTGCCGCTTAATATGGGCGTTAGTTGTACAACCATTGAGTAAATCTTATGAAGCAAAAGTCTACTATTTTTTACTGGGTTCTATTGTTAATTTGTTTAATTGTAATACTAGCTGGTGTTTATCAATTAGGTAACATAATTGGTTCTGCGCTGTACTCCAGTAGTTTCAGTTTTGAATCAATTAGTATCTGGCAAATAGGGCTAATTGGTTCAGGCGTTTGCGGGGTATTCGAATTTATAAGAACGATTAAAAAACTGAAAGTGTCACAACAGTACAACTAACAAGGCATTCAAACGGACAAAAAACAGTTGGCTGTTTTCACTCCGTTCAACATTTTAGCCAACTAATTTTTGCCGCTTAATGTGGCGTTATAAGCACACGGAAGCCTGAGGCATTTGAGCAAGTGAAAACTTTAATATTTATACTGATACTGTGTTCATTTCAAGCAGTTTGTGAGGTCACGTTTGAAAACTGTGAACCTAAAACGTGTAAAATACTGACTAAGACTATTCCTAAAGGAATACCTATTTATATTGGAAACCTATATTCTGGAAAAGATTTAAAAATTGATATGAGTGATGTCGAAAAAATCATACAGTCCGGTGAAAAATTTAAAGTTTGTTTAGGTGCATCAAGAATTTATGTCATTAAATATAAGTGCTTTGATGGGCAATGTTTGTTTGTTTCTAGTGGTAGTTACAAGTCAACTCGAACAGTTTTTGATGAGTGCTTATAACAAGCCATTCAAGCAGGACAAATAACAGTTGGCTATTTGCTCCTTTGTCGCTTATTTTAGCCAACTATCATTTGCCTCTTAATGGGGCGTTAGGTGGCACCACTTTTCTGTTTTAATAGTTAACCATCTTATGCATTTATATTATTGGTTTGGTGGTAATTCTGTTTCGTGGGTTTTCGCTAAACGATTTGTAAATGTCGCGAATCAT
>NZ_JACGUZ010000032.1:0-2150 GCF_014076955.1 Colwellia sp. Bg11-12 | reverse complement strand
AACTCAATCTATGTAGTTTTTTTTCTATGCGTTGAAGTTGCTCTATTTTTTGAAACTCAGCTATAGCTTTAACATCTTCCATTGAATTCAATTCCATCTGCGGACTCTCCTTTACGTATAACGCCTTACTAAGCGGCGCGAAATAGTTGGCTAAAATGTACGAGGAACGAGTGCTAGCCAACTGTTTAGCGTCCGTTTGAGTAACTTGTTATACGTTTTTTGCACTAAACTCTTTTGCTAATCGCCCTTTAGCTACCGCTTTAGTCTTTAAAAAATCAGCACTAAAGTGATAATCTGGATGTGTTTTTAGGCTGCGACTTATGAAGTATACGTTCGTTTTATTGTGGGAAAACGTTTCACGAATTCCTGCCCCAGGATCGTTACCAGCTAATAAACTAAATTTTAATCCTGGAATATTAAACACAATATGCTGATAACCTGTATGATTTTTTACAGTGGGAAATCCCATTGATGGAGTATCAACTTTTTGATTGTCTACGTATACAGCTAAAAATGTATTACTCGGGAGTTCTGTGTTCCCTAATAAAAATTTAGAGAACGACAGCATATTCTCATCTCGTATTGAGTTTTTTGTCTCGGGCATCCCATAATTACTCCAATCTGTACATGACAATCTCCAAGCAATACTTACAGCAAAATACAGAAAGCCTAAAGCGGAATCATCATTAGAAGGAAAATACCAAACTTCATCTTTTACTCCTGATAGTTTTTTAAATTTTTTAATCTTAGTTGCGAGTTTAAAACCATTAGGTTTAGCCATTAAAGGGAGGACTTTATCTTCACCATTTTGGGAAAAGGCTGTTTCACAATTAGCACAAAGTAAGTGTTTCTTTGCTTGCTTTGAGGTGTAGGCTGCAGATTTTTCATGCCCTGAAATCCAAACGATATTTTCTCCGCTCTCAGGAAATCCCTTACTAATAGAGCGGTAAACAGCTTTAGGCATAAAGTGACTATCGATAAGTTTTTCTGATTTATGGCATAAAGCACAGACTCCGTTCACCAAACCTCCCTAAACGTATAACGCCCCATTAAGAGGCAAATAATGGTTGGCTAAAATAAGCGACGAAGGAGCAAATAGCCAACTGTTATTTGTCCTGCTTGAATGGCTTGTTATGTTTTCGTTTATAGTGAGCGAATAGTGCCAATAATATAGAAATAACAGCAATTAACTGATTGATGTTATTTTTTATTGAATGAATAAATAAGCGCCAATCAGAATTTTTAAACACTTCACAATTTGTACTACATTGTGTCTCAGCTAACGACAATAAGTTAAATAGCTCATCACAATACATGTAAATAGTATTAGAGTGGTAGTAAATAAAGCCGATGAATATGACACCTAAAATAACATCCATATTATTACTTACAACACTTTTTAGTTTATCCATAACTCGACTCTTGCATGAAAACATAACGCCGTTTTAAGCGGCAAATTGCAGTTGGCTAAAATAAGTGAGGCACGAACAAAAAGCCAACTGTAATTTGTCCGCCTTGAAAACCATTGTTAGGTGAAAACCCATTAATTGCGCCTATTACTTTGTAGTATTTAGGTTGACAATAAACGGTTTACCACCAAAACCATGCTTATTACATTTTGCTCTAACTATTACCTTAGAGATTTCTGCTGGAATTTTAATACCACACTGACTGCGTGTAAATGGTTGCTCATTAACGTGAGGGTGAGCAAGTTCTCGGTAACCAAGTTGATTACCCTCTAAATCTATTACTTCCCAGCGATCTGCGAAATGATCCCAACCTTGGTCATCATGTTGAACTGAAGAGCCAAAACACCAGCTACCGTTTGATTCTTGAGTAGCCAGAACATGTGTCACTTGAGCAAAATCTAAAGACATGGAATAAGTATCTACATCGAATTCCGATGCTAATACTGATGATGTAAATAACGATAATATAAATACAAGTCTCATGTAAACTCCATTTCACCTAACGCCCAATTAAGCGGCGAATAATAGTTGGCTAAAATAGTGAGGAACGAACGATAGCCAACTGTTATTTGTCCGTTTGAATTGCTTGTTAGCAGAAGCGTTAATTAAGAACACTTAAACCAACATACACATAAATAGTTAATTGATGGAAGTGAGAAACAATAAACACCGCACCACTTC
>NZ_JACGUZ010000031.1:0-204 GCF_014076955.1 Colwellia sp. Bg11-12 | reverse complement strand
AAAAGTTAACCGAAACAAAATCTCATTCGCTTTGCTTCGTTGCTGCAGGCCTTGCCTGAAGCGAGATGCGTATTCTACGCAACTCAGTTTCGATGTCAACGTTTTATTTAATTTAATTTGAAGTTAATTCAGATTTCATTTTAAAACGTTAAGTTAACTCTTTAGCTCTTATTAAGAGAAGTTAACTTATCAAAACAGCCCTTT
>NZ_JACGUZ010000030.1:0-1222 GCF_014076955.1 Colwellia sp. Bg11-12 | reverse complement strand
CAACTCAGTTTCGATGTCAACGTTTTATTTAATTTAATTTGAAGTTAATTCAGATTTCATTTTAAAACGTTAAGTTAACTCTTTAGCTCTTATTAAGAGAAGTTAACTTATCAAAACAGCCCTTTGGGTTACCCCTTGGAACTGGAGCGCATTCTAGACATTTCTCGCTGGGCGTCAACCCTTTTTTGTCATAACTTTGAAATAAACATTTGTTCGAGCAATTAACGTACAACCCGTAGTTTTATTGGTCTTTATTGGTCTTTATTGGTCTTTATTGGTCTTTATTGGTCTTTATTGGAATAATTAACTCATTATCCTCTCTCATAATGAAAGGTATCAATAAAGTATCTTTTATTTAACAAGGTAAATTCTTGCAGGTTAATACAAGATACGAAGAAAAGAACTACGTTATTACTATAAATAGATCAAACCGCATCGATCATTTAGTAAAATCCCTGGACAAAAAGAATATCAATTTAATTATTAATTGGTATTTATGACACAGTTTCTTATAGATGAGCTGGCCAGCATGGAATATTTGTCGGTGACTTGATAAATAGTTCCACTATAAAGCTCAGCTTGCAACCAAATGTCTACCGATCTTCCTTCATAATAACTAACAAGTCTAGATTAAGGCGTGGTATTGGTATTTAATTGCTTTTTTGTTATTCAACTGGAGTATTAAGTGTGTATTACGTTATCTATAGAGGACTATTTACGTCAAAGGTACATAAAAGATGTTTTCTTCATTAAAATTACAGATAAAACACTTTATTCAGTACAACAAAAATCTGAGTCTTTTGCATCAGGTTTCTCTTATTATACACGGAGAATGTCCTACTTTCGCATGCGCTTTACTCAACATAAGCCACACGACCAGCGGCGTACCTGTGATCTTGTACGCAATTTCGGTGATTTTTGTGTTTTTTAAATCCCAGAAAGCAAAAAACCCGTAGCATAAGCTACGGGTTTTTCTTAATAGGCGCGGAGAATGTGCTGCCTCACATGGGCTTTACTCAACATAAGTCACACAACTATTGGCGCACCTTTAATCCTGTACGTAATTTCGGTGATTTTTGTGTTTTTAAATCCCAGAAAGCAAAAAGCCCGACTCTTACGAATCGGGCTTCTCTTAATAGGCGCCTAGCAATGTCCTACTCTCACATGGGAACTCCCACACTACCATCGGCGCTACTGCGTTTCACTTCTGAGTTCGGAATGG
>NZ_JACGUZ010000029.1:0-362 GCF_014076955.1 Colwellia sp. Bg11-12 | reverse complement strand
AGTAATAAGCCCTCTATTGACTAAACCTTGTAAACAATAGACCCCCATGGTTTGAGCTGACTTTAAAACCTCTAAAGTGATTTTAGCGTGCTTTAAAAACCTCTAAATTGATTTTTATCAACCGCGTTTTCCATCGCGTCTTGTTTAGTAATAAGCCCTCTATTGACTAAACCTTGTAAACAATAGACCCCCATGGTTTGAGCTGACTTTAAAACATCTAAAGTGATTTTAGCGTGCTTTAAAAACCTCTAAATTGATTTTTATCAACCGCTTTTTCCATCGCATCTTGTTTAGTAATAAGCCCTCTATTGACTAAACCTTGTAAACAATAGACCCCCATGGTTTGAGCTGACTTTAAAACC
>NZ_JACGUZ010000028.1:0-1013 GCF_014076955.1 Colwellia sp. Bg11-12 | reverse complement strand
TCAAAGAAGTTGGCATCGACGCTAATATTGTCTTGTCCTAATAACTCACTCCAGATGGCTTGTACGGCTAACTCCATTTTCGTTTCTGGTGGCAGATATCTAGTGGTGTCGGTGCTTACATCGATACTCAGTAGCGCTTTGCGATCACGTTTGCCATTCGCTGTCACCGGCATTTCCGCTAACATCACAATGTGCGAGGGCACCATATAAGCGGGTAAGCGCGTTTCAAGGAAAGATTTTATATGACTTTCATGTGCTTGATCTGGTACTAAGTATGCGACTAGTTGTTGGTCTTTAACCAGTACCGCCACTTCATCTACAATTGGGTGTTGTAAGGCGACATTTTCGATTTCTTCCAGTTCGATACGATAACCTCGTAACTTGACCTGAAAATCGGAACGTCCGATGAACTCTAACTGACCACTATGGTTCCATCTAACCAAGTCACCCGATTTATACAAGCGGCCAAACTCATCTGAATCGATGAAGCTTGCGGCGTTAAGTTCAGGATTATTGATGTAACCAGCGGTCACTCCTTCTCCACCAATATAAAGTTCACCTTTTGCGCCTACCGGCAGCAATTGCTGAGCGTTATTCATGACATAGAGGCTGACATTAGGTAAACCCCGGCCAATATTGGGCTTACTGTTCACCTCGATGTCAGCAAAGGTTGAGTTAACGGTACACTCAGTGGGACCATATACGTTTAAGGCAAAAGATTCATGTTGCTGGTAATACTGAGCCAGGGTTGACCATAGCTCGGTTGGCATGGCTTCGCCGCCAATCAACATGCTGGGTAGTTCAATGTCACGTGACTGACATTCTTTTACCAGTAGTTCAGCTAACGATGGTGTGGTATCAAGCATGTCAATTTCGGCAGACTCAATATAACTGGCTAGTGCACCTGGGTCTGTGCGCATTTCTTCGGTCAATAGATGCAACTCGACGCCAAAGGCAAGTTGGGTGAGCGCTTGTACCGAGGCATCAAAGACTAACGGTGCATTCCAAGCCCA
>NZ_JACGUZ010000027.1:0-17909 GCF_014076955.1 Colwellia sp. Bg11-12 | reverse complement strand
ATGATTCGCGACATTTACAAATCGTTTAGCGAAAACCCACGAAACAGAATTACCACCAAACCAATAATATAAATGCATAAGATGGTTAACTATTAAAACAGAAAAGTGGTGCCACCTAACGCCCCGTTAAGGGGAAATTTGTAGTTGGCTAAAATGTTGAACGGAGTGAAAACAGCCAACTGTAAATTTTCCCTCTTAAACGCCTTGTTAGGTGTACTTGCCACTAAATATTTTGAGTGTACACATTTATACCCTTGAGTTCAGAGCTGCCTTTACCAACTTCTATTGCATACTTGATTGAGGAGATAAACATGTCTAATGATAAAGCCTCAAATTGCACCGTAAATTTTGCGATATTAAAGCTGTCATTTGAAACTGAGACTAACACAGCAGTATGACCAGCAGAGTCTATGCAATAAAATTTAAGCAGACAATGTCCGTAATCTGAGTTTTCTACGCCAACTTTAAAAACTACTTCATCTGAATTTGATTTAGGAAAACCTGTTAATTGTTCAGCGAGTTCTTGCAAGCACTGAGCATTTATATACTGTTCAGTTTCTCCTGCGAAAGCTTCATTACAGGCTTTTATCCATATTTTTGAAGGATCGTCGCGTAAAAACTCGATATCTAATCTGGGCTCCATCTATATGTACACCTTACGCCCCACTAAGAGGCAAATGATAGTTGGTTAAAATAGAGAGCGAAGCGAACAAAACCAACTGTTACTTGTCCTGCTTGAGTGCCTTGTTAGGTGTTCTTTTCGTGCATAGAAATTGTTGTTACTGATTTTACAGAGTGCATAAAGTATTTATCTTTAACAACAAGATAATCAGGATTAGTAAAAAATTCTTCCATGCTTTCTTTGCTCGGAAAATCTAAAGTAAACACACGATTTATTGCGTCATCAGTTTTTGATTTCAATACCTCGCTTACTTTGAAGTCAAAACCAAAGCTCCCTCCAAATAATTGAAGAATAGGTATCATGTTCTCGCGATATTTTTGATACTCATCATCATTAATAACCTCTAAACCCATGATTCTCTCAAAAGACATACTTGCTCCTAGCTAGTGAACACCTAACGCCCCACTAAGAGGCAAATAATAGTTGGTTAAAATAAGCGACGAAGGAGCAAAAACCAACTGTTATTTGTCCTGCTTGAGTGGCTTGTTATACGTACCTACAACGGAAACCATTTTTTATATTTTTGTTTTCGAGCTAACTCCACAGCATCTATTATCTCGTCTCGTTTTGACGTTGAACAAAAAGCTAAATACTCATCAATCTTTTTCCCCGTCCAACCTGGAGCAGCAGCTAAGACCCAAAAATGCATTCCATCATTGTTGTTTTGAGCGGTAACATAATTAATTATTTTTTCTATATCTAGATTCACTGGCACTACTTTAAGCATTGCCATTGCTCTAATAGCTCCGTCAACAAGCATGCCGTTTCCTGTATCTATGGCTTCAAATATCGATGTAACATCCTGTTCATTTTGCATGGATAATCTTTGGATTGCATCACCTATAGCGGCATAAACCATTGTCGCTTCGAAAGTTTGGTGTGCAAGTGCTTGAAGAAATTCCAGCGCAGGTTTATAGCCGCATTCTCCAATAGCCATAATCATTTGATACTGAGTTTCCCAAGTACGTAAATCTTTAAGTTCTTCTTTTAAAGCACTTAATAAAAAAGGGCCAGCATCAATATTTTTAAGTTTACGTAATTTCTTAGCCGCAGAGCGTCGTTTAGGTGACTTTTTATCTTTAAGCTGCGAAATTATTTCATCTAGCACAAAACTCTCCTGTACGTATAACGCCCTACTAAGCGGCTAAAAATAGTTGGCTATAATTTGCGAGGTACGAGCTCAGCCAACTGTTTGTGTCCGTCTTGAGTTGCTTGTTAGGTATCAGTTTCATCAGAAAGTAAATTTAAAGCATCAATTAAAAGCTCATGCTCTTCTGTACCAACTTTGATATCCCATGCTTTACTCAAATAAAAACCACCGGCACAAGCAAAAAACATTGATGGAAGCCAAAATAAACTTTCATTTATAAAAACATCAACATTTGGAATGAAAGCAAAAATAACTAAAGGGATTCCAAGAATAAAATACACCCATTTAGTTCTAGTTTGCTTCTTTTCGTATTTTACCAATTTGGTTGCAAACTCCGATTTGGTCATAAATCCTCCAGTAATTATATTGATACCTAACGCCCAATTAAGCGGCGCGAAATAGCTGGCTAAAATTGCGAGGAACGAAGCTAGCCAACTGTTTAGCGTCCGTCTTGAATTGCTTGTTAGAAGATTTTCTCTTCCTTTTTTACTAACCAATTTATATCATTAATTACTAATGCATTAAATTCATCATTCGGGAATGTAGATATATACTCCTTAACCGCCTTGTAATACTCCAAATTAGGCCCACTTTGTCCATTATCTAGCTTTCTATGGAATACACTTTGTAAGTCTAATAAATTCCTATGAATCATGATATTTGATGCCAACATTGACTCGTAAAATTTCAGGGTTTCTTCGGGGGTTTTGCTCCTGAGTAAACGTAAAGCAACAAGGTTTTCCGCTAAAGTAACATATGTGGTGGTTGCAGCTGAATCACCAAACCCTTTTTTATACGCATAACTACCTACTAAATAGCTTAGTAACACTGAATAAATAATTATAACGAAAAGTTTTTTCATGCGAATCTTCTAACGCCACGTTAAGCGGCAAAAAATTGTTGGCTAAAATTGTGAACGGAGTGAAACAGCCAACTGTTTTTTGTCCGTTTGAATGCCTTGTTAGGCGAATTACTTCAGCTGTAGAGGTACACGAAACTTCACTCTACTCACGATTTCTGTACCTTGCTTTAAGTCGCCACCTATTTTCCCCACACCGGCAATACTTAACTTTGCTCCACCGTCTTTTGACGTTGATTCTGTTACAGCAATATCAAAGTCTACATGTGTAACAAAGCCATCATCGTGCCTAAACATATTGATGTTCTCCAAACTGTCAATATCACTCGGCGAGTTTGGTTGTTTATAAGTTGATTCATTCTCTTGAACAGCTTCACTGACTTGTTTTAATGTTTCAGCCACGAACTCTTTCACATCCATTTAAATATACTCCTAATGATAGGTTCGCCTAACGCCACCTTAAGCGGCAAAAAATTGTTTGCTAAAATGTTGAACGAAGTGAAAACAGCAAACTGTTTTTTGTCCGTTTGAAGGCCTTGTTAGAAGTATGTTACTCCTAGCCTTTATCTCTACAGGCTTGAGCCCCCGCAGTATTACCAGCCCTGTAACCTTTTGAGTAATTTTCGTCGTCCCAATCACCTTCGACCATTGTAGCTCTAATTTTACATGTGGTGTTGTAACCTTCAGCATACCCATCACTGTAGCCAGTATCATATCGTTCATCAAGACTTGGCCCACACCCTAGTAAAGCAATAACAGATACAAGCATCAATATAGTTTTAAGATCAAATTTGAACATTTACACCTTCCTTTGCAAATACTTCTAACGCCTCATTAAGAGGCAAAAAATAGTTGGTTAAAATAAGCGACGCAGGAGCAAAAACCAACTGTTTTTTGTCCTTTTGAATGACTTGTTAGGCGAATTAAACTCTCAAAGTTTCCCAAGGTACGCTAGAAGCTTTAACACTAACCAGTTCATATAAATCCACCAGATATTCATTAACCATTTGCTGAACAGGAATACTAATATTTTCTTCAGTAGTGATGTTTCCGCCACTAGTAAAAATAGGCCTATCAAATTTGATAGAAGCATTCCTTTTCTTAATTTCGTGAACCTGACCAGAAGAGTCTATTGATGCTTCAGCTTCACTACCAGTTTGTTTAGACGTTTTTACTTTTACAACACCGTGCTGAGCTGTAAATCCAGGTAAAAAGCTAATAGCGCTCCGATGAAAGTCTTGGACTCGATATGTGGCGATTAAAGTAGCATGGCGGACATTAGAATACTCTTTATCAAAATCATGCCACTGGCTTTTAGGAAAATCTTTGGCGTGACACTCAATTACTTCTTTAATGGCTCTACACGAATAAATTGAAGTATTAATACACCAGCTAAATACTTTCCAATCACCATTGTTTTGCAAGTTAACTGCTTGCTCCAAAAAAAACTTTGCCCTACCAAAGTGATCAAAAATCGAAAACTCAATTCCTTGAGGGAAAATATCAAGATGCTCGATAGTCATTCCATTCGCCTAACGCCCATATTAAGCGGCAAATAATAGTTGGCTAAAATAGTGAGGAACGAACGACAGCCAACTGTTTTTTGTCCGTTTGAATTGCTTGTTAGGTGAAGTTTATATGTAAATACAAAACCTTAAAGCAAACACTAAAAGTTAATATTACATTCGCCACTTTATAAACACAACAGCTAGATTTTGAGCCACAACACCAAACAATAAAAAGCCAATTCGCAAGGACATTTTGTTTTTAGGTAATGCCCGCAGACTATATTGGCGTAAATGACGTAGAGCTTGGCGAAACACTCAAAACCATATTTAGAAAATACAAACGCTAGATTAAATTGGCAAATACTTTAAACAATTAAAACGAAGTGGCGATTACACCTAACGCCCTAATAATAGGCTAAAAATAGTTTGCTAAAATGTTGAGGAACGAAAACAGCAAACCGTTTTTAGTCCTTATTTATTAGCTTGTTATGTTGCATTACACCAATAGTGTACCTACCAACAACTGACTCTAAAGTATAAACACTTACAACACCTATTTTAAGGCTTTTTGCCTGAGAAAAAGATACAGGTATTTTATTTGTTTGTTGAGGTTTTATACCCTCAACAATAGCGAAGCATTGAACTTTACCACCAGTGCCACTGCACTCTTTATCTGTTAGGTTAGCTTCGTAGCCAATTTCTTGAGAAGGTATTATGCCCAAGTCATGGAGCGTAATTATTGGAAAGTGAATTAGCATATAAACTAAAACTGCCATTGTAGGTGGTGAACCAATAAGCCAAAACAATACAACTTTGTAGTTTACTTCCTCCCCCATTTTCCATTCTTTAAATAGAGTCCAAGAAAAATATATAAATGTTAATGCTAAAACAGCAATCAATAAATATCGAAAGGCAGCATACCATTCAGGGTGGTATTCAAAGTCCGAAAACATACAATGAAAAAACCAACCAGTGAATAATAGTATCAAACTAATGTTAAGGACATTCTTCATACTTGATTGCAACATAACGCCTACTTAAGCGGAAAAATATAGTTGGCTAAAATGTTGAACGGAGTGAAAACAGCCAACTGTATTTTTTCCGTTTGAAGTTCTTGTTATGTGCGTGCTAAGGATTAACACTAAATTATCCCTAACCTATTCAAGAGTAATCCAACTGATATGAAAAGTGCAAAACAAGATACTACAAGAGTGAATGAATGACGCTTGGAAGTACGTCGACTTTCAATAAGGAACGTTAAATGCTTATATGCATCCATCCAATGTATATATTCTTTATATGTTGAGTTATAGAGATGTTGATTTTCGCTGTCTCCATTTTTATTTTCAACAGGAACTCTTGCCATATGTTCTACTAATAATTGTTCAAGTTCTTTTAGAGATTTATTCATCACACTAGGCTTGAAAATAGCTCTAGTTGCGTTAGCTAATTCATCAACAGTCATCTTATCCCTTGTTTAAATACATAGCACATAACGCCTACTTAAGCGGAAAAATATAGTTGGCTAAAATGTTGAACGGAGTGAAAACAGCCAACTGTATTTTTTCCGTTTGAAGTTCTTGTTAGAAACCGATACTAATTCATAGCCTTAACAACAAACTCTCGTTCTGAAACTCGTTGTAGATGGTAATCTTTATTACGATTAAGTTGAAAAGATTCAAACTCATTTAACCGCAATGAACTAGCTTTTGCATGCATAAGCTCAACAAGATCCATATCATTCGATTTACTAAATGTTCTACAACTTTCATCTTGCTGTACATACCAATATACATAGGTATCGCCGCCCTGACTTACAGAAATTTTGTGATTCGGTGAAATTCCTAAATGAGTTTGAACACTCCCTTCTGATACTTCTACATTATCCATGACAATACTCCATAGGTTTCTAACGCCCTATTAAGGGGCAAATGATAGTTGGCTAAAATGTGAAGCGGAGCGGAACTAGCCAACTGTTATTTGTCCCGCTTGAATAGCTTGTTAGCAGAAGCGTTAATTAAGAACACTTAAACCAACAAACACATAAATAGTTAATTAATGGAAGTGAGAAACAATAAACACCGCACCACTTCGACACTAAACTTTAATTGATAAACAATAACATAGAATGTTTACCAATCAATTTAAAAACTAATCGTTGCCACAATAAAGGAAGAAAAAGAGAAAAGCACCAATCCTTTGATGTGAGAAATAAAATTAACCAAGCACTTTTAAATTAGAATAAGTGGTGCCAGCTAACGCCCTGTTAAGGGGCTTACAAAACAATTAAATAACATACATAACAGCAACTTAAATAATTAACACAATAAAAAAAATAATTTTGTAGCACATATATAGCAAGTAAAGGTGACATACTAAATTGGTTTGTAGCTTATACGCAGCAGTATATGATTTTATATATTTGATATTTTAGTTAATTTAATCCAAAAATATTAAATCTCCTTTTATACAATACCCTTTCATATTAAAAGATACATCATGTAGAATAAAATTGGCCGCATTTCCTGATCTTATTTTATACTCATTGATATTTTGCTTTAATAAGTTTCTGGGCCATAGACTTCCCATCATCAAGGCTTCATCGAAGGGAATGCCGCATTTACTTACTAAATACTGAAGGCATTTATTCAAGAGGGTAATTGAACCGCAAATATTGCCACTACTGTCAACAGCGCCACTTTCAGTAACAAAAGCTTCAACGCCTAAAAAATTGAATTTAGAATTAATATCTAATCCAAACCCTGGCATCAAATCAGAAATTGCACAAAGTTTATTTCTTCCTGAAATGACTTTGAGTAATCTCATTGTAGCTTTATGAATATGCTTTCCATCAGGTACAACAGTCGCCCAGTTTTTATTATTATCAGCAAATGCACCTATCATTCCAGGTTCTCTTGGTGTAAATGAACTAGTCCCGTTACCCAAGTGGGTAATCCCACGAACGCCTAAATCAAATAACTTTGAAGTTTCATCATAAGTAGCATTTGAATGACCGAGCATTAATATCGTCTTATGTCTAGAACACAACTGTTTTACTACCGTATAAGGTATTTTCGTATAGTCTTGAGTAATTATAATATTTAATGAGTTTGACAATCTATCAATAGAACCAATAAAATCTTCAATTAATAGAGGAGAGACGTCAGGATGAATCCCTTTTTTACTTTGTGAGAGCCATGGACCCTCAATATGTAGTCCCTCTATTCCAGTAAAATGGTGGTATTCGTTAACAAAATCAATAATAGAATTTAATCTTTCAATGTTTGGGCTAAGTATGGTTGGAATCCAGGATAATACACCCGATGACTTTAGCTGACTATCAAACTCTAATAGGTCTTGTTTAGAGAAATCTTCCACTAGTTTCCCAAAAGCACCATTTACTTGTATGTCAATTAAGCTAGGAGTAAGTATAGCTTTCTTGCAATCTATCTCAATATCCGCAAAAGAGTCTATTTTTTTTGCTACATCCAATATTTTATTTTTATCGAATAAAACCTCATGTGCAACCAAAAAATGTTCACCATCATATATGTCTAAGTTCTTAAGAAGATACCTCACTAATCTAACCTTCCGTATAATTTATTAGAAATATCAGATGAAATTATTTTTATAGGTGAGCCAGCAGCGAATGAAGAATCAGGTATATTAATATTCACTAGTGAATTTGCTCCTACCATTACATTTTTTCCAATAAATACGGAATCAACAACAACAACATGTGAACTTATAATAGAACCAGAGTCGATAAAAATTCCTGATTTTGTTTCACCACTATATCTTAAAGGAATATTTGCAGGGTATATGTGTTTTTGCGCTGAAATGGTGCAATGAGGAGCAATAATTGTTGCTTCACCAACGGATACTCCTCCATGTCCATAGATTATAGTATATTCTCCAATACTAACTCTATTTGTAAGGGTAATTCGCCCACCATAGGATCTCAGTACACATCCTTGCTTTAGATGGCAACCATCTCCAATCTCTATAATCCCGCCATCATTATAAATACCTACATGTTGCTCAATTATAGCTGAATTACTGATTATGCATTTCATTCTATCTGGCAAGTTTAACTCCTACGATCGATTGAAAGGTAATAATCATCTTCAGAGTCCGTACTCTCGAATATTGCATACCCCATATTATTCCAGGGAACTTCACGATACTTTCCTCCATGTCTTGGTTGGTAATTATGTAACACATTCCATAGCCCAACCAATACCGATCTTGTACCCACGATCATAATTGAATTTGTGATACTCATTTGATTTTTCAACCCCGTACTCAAACACTCATAAAAGGTTACAGGGCAACTAGATTTTGGTATATTTAACTCAGAAATGTCTAATAAGCCATCTCTCCACTTATCTAATCTATTAGCTACATCTGGATACTTTTCTTTAGCTTCCCCTTTGCTTAAACCGTCTAATACTCCTAGGTAAAAGGGGGATAAAAATTCTGATTGATTAAAATCTAATGATAATAAACGTGAAATAATCAGAGCTGTTTGCTCACACTGCTTTCTTGCTACTATTAGAATTCCATCAATCTCATATTCAATATTAGAGCTAAAGAACTTGGTATCTGACACCCCCTTTGGCGTTAGTTCCCCACCAAGTCCCCCATGCTGATCATTTATGTTTTTTATTGATTCTGCATGCCTAACTAAGATTATACGTTTCATTTTGTTATATCACCAAGTGCTTATCACCTTGTAAATACAACTTAGCCAAAATGAACATTTTATAATAATAAGAATCAACTCTTGGGATAAAGTTATTTATTGAAACAGGGATTTCTATTTCTCTGTAATCTTCAGTCTCTTTGCAAAACTCGATACCTTTAGCTTTTATTTCAGTTAAATCACCAGAAAATAATTTTAATCCATCCTCTATACTAATTTCGATTAACCCATCAACTTCTTCTGGATCAGGTTTATATTCATTTACATTCAAAGGAGAACTACCAATGTAAACATGACAGAACTGTCTATTTATAACACCTGGGAATTTTGCTAAATCAAATTTTATTCCCAAATATTTTAGATCAGATATTTTTATATCTATATTAAGCTCTTCCTTAATTTCTCGCACCCCTTCTTCTTTTTCTTCTCCCTTCATCAGTCCACCTGCGGCACTTATGTCCAAAAGATTTGGGAATAAACGTTTAGTGGCAGAACGTTTTTGAAAAAGTAAAAATCCTCCATTGTCAGGACGTACTAACCACGCATGAAAAGAATGCATCCAAGTTCCTATAGTCTGGGCCTCCTTTCTCGAACCTTCACCTATTTTTTTGTAGTTTTCATCAAATAAATCAATTATTTCATCACTCATTTATTAACACCTCTTAGTTTTTAACAATCTCATCAAGTTCGAAGGGGACAGGAGTTTCCGCACACAGTAGTTTTGCTCGATTAATGTAGGCAGTTGCTTTACTTTTTTCTTCTAGTGCCATATAAACATCAGATAAACCGTTTAAATTCCTTATCATTTCATCCTTTCTTCCTATTCTTTCCGATTCATCAAGTCCACGATGAAAAAAATCCTTTGCTGGTAAATGTTGTCCTTGTTTTAATGCCATTTTACCACGTAAAGCGTGGAGCTTTATTAATCGAGTTTGATCATCTAATTCTTCATATATTTTCTGAGCTAACTTAATACTTTCTTCCATTTCTGGTAATAAATTTAAATCGCCTATCACCAGCAGATTCATTACATTCGCATACTCTATACCAGCTAAAACTTCTTTCTTTTTAGAGTCTTCAGTTATCTTCGTCGCATATTTTTTCGCATTATTCATCTCAATAGTCGATTGTGGCTGGTTACTTTCTAAAGCGTAAACCCCTGCTAGGTGACGATGAGCCTTAGCAACCCAATAATACTCATTCAAAGTTACAGCCTTAGTTAATCCATGGTTTATTGCTTTTTTTGCGCCTTGATAATCTTTACCAACAACTTTTGTCCAGCCTATATCATCAATAAGACAAGCAACTTGTGAAATAAAGTCTCCAACATAAATTGCAGCCTCTTCAGCAGCTTCTCCTAGAGAGATTCGCTCAACTAACTTCCCTTCTAACCAAAAATATCGAGAGAGGGCTGCTCTTAGTCTAATTATAGAATGATACTTTTTTGTCTTTAAAAGTAGTTTAGTTTCTTTCCTTATAGCAATTGATAACGAAGTAGGTCTAAGCCTTATGTTTATATTATCTTTGGTATAATCAATTACTTTTTCGAAATTACATAGAGAGGCTATACAACCTAGTAAAATAATTATGAATAAGTGTACATATGCAGGGTTAGATAAAAGAAATGCAGAATCATATTTAAATACTCCTTCCAACAGCCTTAATACAGCAGCATAAGTCGCACCAGTAGCTACAAACAAGCCAATTGTTTTTAATATTTTTTTCATAAACATTCCATATTTATTGATTGCCTGAATAGCACTTTATAATAAAGTGGTTAAAGCACTAAAACAAGATTATGTAAAAATATAACAGATTTTTCATGAGGTTATATTTACTATTATCATAGGTTGACATATTTTAAAGGTTAAGTAATTAAAAACATGACAGAACCAGAGTAATATTAGGCTTCGGCATATATAAAAACCGTCAATTAATATACACTGCAATCTTCTGAGCATTTACATTGTTGTCTTTGTAATAATTCCAGTACAGTTATTTACAGAACTCCAAGGGTTCAGTTCTCACAAACAGGACAGGTAAATTTATCTTTTGAACCAGATTGAGAGTTCCTCCACATCGTTTTACACTTTTCACATTGAAACGAGGGGTGTTTTTCCTTTAAAACGTCTTGTTTTTTAAGTTTCCTCTGAGGGATTGAAAATTCCTGAATGTCCTGTTCTTTACTTAGCCATTCAGGCATTAAAAATTTATCTATCTCTTCATCGTGAATTACACCATCAACTAAAAACTGTTGTCTAAATTCATTAAGGTTTCGTACCGCTTCGCTTTTGGCTTTTTCATATCGAGGGTGATTTACCCATGTCTTTGCGGTTAAATTATTTTTAATGAAATTCAACAAAATAACTTTGTAAGCTGATTTTTCGCCTGTTTGTTTAAACAAAAGGGTCAACACCTCTTTTAGTGAAATATCTAAAATCCCAAAGCCTGAATATGTTTCGTCTTTAAAGTTATCAGGCAATCCCCTCCCTTCGTGAGAAAGAAATACCATAAACTTAAAACTGCCGACGTTGCCTATAAAATCGAAGACTACATCGTCAAACACTTTTTCAACCTCAATGTCTGTAATGGTAGTTTCGCTGTATGGGGTGACGGTGAAAGGTATTGTTATTTTTTTGTTTCCACAACTAAGAGGACTAACTAGTGTAGATTTATATTCAGGTAAGCTCATTACTAGCTGTTTTCCTACTAACTGCCTTACCATCATTCTTACTGAGACATAAAATGAATATTCACATTCCTGTGTTGTTTCTTCATAAACTTTTCGGCTTGCGTGAGCAAAGTGCCAATCGTTTTTACTTCCCTGTCTTGCTATCAGTGGCGTATCACAAGAAGGACACACGCACCCATTATCTTTTCCACTCTGTACTTCTGAAATATCTAAAAGTCTATCGGTATCAGTATGATACCCAAAAGGGATTAAATTGAAACTCATAGCTTTACTCCTTTAAAGCAATATTCTATTAATGTACATAGGAAACCGCTTTTTTACAAATTGAACGTTTGACACAAAATGTTCATCATTGCTATACCACCTGTACCACCTGTACCAAAAGTCTATATTTGGCACAGGTGGTACAGGTGGCATAGGCCTAATCAAAAATAGCATCAGCTGTGTGACCTAGTAAAAGACTGAAACTCTCTTTAAAAATGGCTTTTTCTGGCAATTCATAAAAAGCATCCCTGCCACTTCTACCAGTTGACACAACCCCCATGCGTGATAAGAGTTTTCCTATAGCGCTTCGTATTTTGGGTACTGACTCATTATAATTATTTGCCTCTAACCATTGCTGACATTTGAGGGTCATGCCTTGTGTCTCAATACGACACATTCCATCAAAAGGCCTTTCTTGGTTAAGTTCACTCCTTACAAACTCTTGATAAGGTGATAAATTAGCTAACTTTTCCTCTATTAGCGCTTTAGTGATGGGGGCTTTTCTTGGGTCGAAGTTCGTTAAGTCACAATTCAATAAATACTCATACAGATAACAAGCACCATAAGCGTTTATCCATTGCCATAACTGATTAAAATACACAGTGTTTTGTGCGTATTTACTCGATGGCTCTAATACCAAATACCGCCGTTCACGATTACCTGCTTTAATAACGCTCTCATGGTTACTCGCAAAGATAAATCGACACAAATTAGGCACCTGTATAGGGTCGATACCTTTTCTTTCTAAACTTAATCGAGGCTCACTTATCAAACCTTTTAATTTGTCTGAAACTCTAACATCGGTTAAATCTACTTCATCCGCAAAGACCAATAACTTATTAGCCACCACTGAGTTAAAACGCCCCGTTAATTGATAAGCGCCATTCACTTGTACTGCATACGCCCCTAATAATTGTTTTAATGGCTCAAACATCGTGCCTTTGCCCGTACCTTCAACAGATTTCATAACAATGGCAACGCTAGGTTTTTCATTTGGCTTTTGGATCATGTGCGCTAAAAATCGTATAACGAATTTAGCTGCAACAAGGTCACCATTACAAATCACCTCGTTGATATGATGAATAAACGGTGTAACATCCCCTTTTTTGGCCGTTAACGGAAAACCTTCAAATAAATTATAAATACTAGAGGGGCATAAACCTGGTTTAGGAAAAAAACTAATACCATCAGGTTTGAACACTTTACCTTGCCATGACAACCATGCATCCCCAACATTTAAACTGTTAATTTTTGGCTCGTGTAAAAAATAGCTTTTAAATTCAGATAAACTTTCAAGATGTAATGACTTCCCATCAACGGGGCATGGTTTCGTTGAAACAACCTTGTGCTTTCCGCCTACGGTTACATGTGCATATTTTTTGTTAAGGTTAATGAGTACCGCTAAATCCTCATCGGACAATGCTTTTCCGTTAATGGAATAACAAAGTGTTGTAGAAAGCGTTTTATTTTCCGTTAACGGAATATTTTCGTTAACGGGTTTTGATAAAGCTGACAGCTTTTCGTTAACAGAATTACTTTCGTTAACGAAACATTGCTCATTGTCAGTAATGATATGACTTCCCGTAACGGAATGATTTTCCATTAACGTGGTTTGATGGTTTGTTAATTTAGACATGCTCACCACCTATAGACTTTTGCCCTAAGTGCTGCATACGGAAAAAATTATTTAGCCAGTTATCTAAATCATCTTTTAAATAACGAACTGAGCGGCCTATTTTAATAAAAGGTGGCGCAGGTGTTCTGTTTTCACGATTACCTTCCATACGTGATTGACGCAAGAAAGAACGACTCATACCGATGTATTCGGCGGTTTCTATTTCTGATAATGCTCTAGGTTGTATATTGTGTGACATTGATGTCTACCTCGATTGATTAAAGTGCTTCGAGGTATTAATTTATTTTTCACGTTTGTCACGTGACGTTAGCCGTGATAAATATTATTCATTTTCTTTTTTAAACTTGGAAACTAAGTTTAAAAATGTCCTTTTAGAAAGTGTCTTTTCATATTTTTCTGCTTTTCCCCATACAATTTCATCAATGTTAACTTCGAGATACAAGCTGTATGGGTCTGTACTGTCATTTTCATTTAAAAAATTGGTATAGATTTTTCGGTATAAGGCTGTACCACCAATCGTTGGGTTATCCCGCATTATCTTCTTAATTTGATTATGAATGATATGCTCTCTAGGCTTATCGCTTGTTAAATCAAGCTCTAACATTAACTTACACCAATCAATATCTTCTTTTGTAATAACGATATTTTTAAAATTTAATGACAACTCCTCTGTTAACAATGTGTTTTCTTGTTGAGTCAAATCTCGATTTTCTTCGCCGATGACAATGGCATAATAGGGAAATGACTTGAGTTCCTTTAGATTTAAGCCTTTATTTACATATCTTTCATCAAAACAATTATCAATTAATATATCGGAGCTGGTTTCAAAGCTTGTTACGCCATTTTTATCCATTACAAAACAACGTGAAATGTTGACTGTTGAATGTTTCAAAAAAGAACGTTTATCTATTGAGTTAACTTCAATAAGTCCTTTGTAATGAATAGCACCCCTTATATTGGTTTTGCGATTTTCATTGTCTGGCTCGGTTAATAAAAAATACTGATGGTGGATATAAAATCTAATGGGAATATTGTAGTTTTCACATAAATATAAATAGTCATATTCCGTAAAACCAAAGCGGTCTTTTAATTCAGGGAGTCGGTAATAATCTTTTTCAATCATCTAAGTTCTACTTCTTCTATACAGTAGTATGTTGTGTAGCTTGTAAGATTTCTAAATCAGCGTTGGTTTCATCTAACTTAGTTTGAACTGTCATTAATTTAGCCATTATTTTCTTTACTTCTAACTTGGCGTTTTTCTCATTGTCTTTAGATGTTTCAAGTTCTTTTTGAAGCACTTCAAGAGTTGAAACTAATTGTTCCATATCATTATTTTTAACTAGTTCAGTAAGAGGGCTATTTTTTTCGCTATCTATTTTATCAACATGTTCTCTCGAATGTTTGATAAGAGCCTGAAAGCCAGAATATAAAATAAAAACCATGATAGTGACAAAAAATACTGATATATATTGAAACCTATCAACGCTTTCTATTGCATTACTTACCCGTTCAATGACACCACCTGTCAGTGTTCCAAAACTTAACAAAAATTGATAATGCCATAACAGCCAAATCAATGAATAAATGCCTAAGAAGCTTGGTAGGGAACGAGGGTTTTCGACAATACTTAAGAATGACTTTAAGAGTTTGGTCAACATAACAATTCCTTTTGATAGAGAGGTTTTAATATAGATCTAAAATACTTTAGACAATAAATCATAACAGTTAGAACGATTACTCAACAAGTGATTTTTAAACATATAGCAAATAATTTCAAGCTCTTACACTACATACAATGTACATCTTTCAATCATTAACCATAATCATTAGCCAATCAAATTAACTGCCGCCGCTTTATGCTCTGGTGCTAAATGTGCGTAGCGCAATGTCATTTTTAAATCACTGTGACCTAATAATTCTCGAACTGTGTTTAAATCGACGCTTGCCATCACTAACTTACTGGCAAAGTGGTGACGCAAATCATGAAAACGAAATTTGGTAATATTAGACTCATCTAATAACTTAGCCCAAGCAGACGGAAAGTCTTTTAACGGTTGTTCATTTTTACCTTTAAAGACATAACCTTCGTTACCCGTTAGTTCTTGCCAACGAGTAAGTAAATTGAATGCTTCGGTATTAAGCGGTAAATGACGCGCATTACCAGACTTCGCATTTTGAAAATCAATTGTCAGAATTTTATTATCAAAATTAATGTCATGCCATTTTAATAACAACAGCTCACCTTTACGCATACCTGTATTCATAGCAAGTAACACAATCACTTCTAAAAAATCGACTTCACAAACCTTTAGGCTATCACGCAACCTTATTTCTTCGTCCTTAGACAAGTAGCGAACCTTCGAATTATCAACGGTTAACGCTTTTACTTTTCGTAAATCATGACTATCAATGATACCCCATTCAACCGCCCTGCTTAAACAGCCCTTAATCGTGTTTATTTGGCGGTTTGTGGTTGCAGGCTTAAGACCATCAGCTAAACGTTTGTTTCGCCATTTCTCGATCTCCCACGCGTTAATCTCGGACAACTGAAAGTCCATAAACTTAGGGAATGATGATTTAAACGCTTTAACTGTTTTTTCTGCGGTCTTAGGGTTACGCGATAGTAGCCAAGGTGCATATTTTTCTTCGATAAAATATTGAAGCGTAGAGAATTTAGAATATTTGGTTTTAGTACGTTCATGTTTTCTTAACGCTTGAACATCGACGCCTTGAGTAACTTCCGCAATTTTATTTTTTGCTAAGTCTCTTGCCTGAGCAGGAGTCATTTGACCATCGACACCTAATCGATAATTAACTTGCTTACCATTAAGCCGATAAAACAAATAATAAGTGATTAAACCTGATGGTGTTATACGGGCATGAAAACCTGAAATTTCAGTATCATTTAAGCGCTTATCTTCTGGTAATAAGTTCTTAATATTTGTCACGGTAATTTTGTTTTTAATTGGCATTAACTTATCATCCTTGTAGCTCATTTGTAGCACCACCATTATGCTACAACGAACAATCAAGAACAACAAAAAACAAAAACCAATAAATCAAACCCTTACTAACCAGTAACTTAGGTGATAATAAGGTACATCAATGTTCACTGGTGTTTACGGGGTATTATTCGAAAAACGCCCTGTTAAGGGGCAAATTGTAGTTGGCTAAAATGTGAAGCGGAGCGGAACCAGCCAACTGTAATTTGTCCCGCTTGAAAAGCTTGTTAAGTTGCTATTTTAAACAAAACAATCCACTAGCTTCTGTCAATTTTTCAATAACTTCAAGTGTACTTTTATTTTTATAGTACAACAAATTGGTGTCATCGTAATTCTCTCGGTAAACAGCATCAATGCTTGGTAGGACAACTTGAAAAAACCTACCATGAGGACCACCAGTCTTATGAAAACCAACATTACTTATTGTTGGGTAAGTATATTCGAGGCCTGCATTGATTGATGTAAATGCTTTGAATGAAACAAATTCATTTCTTCCTTTACCCTTGCACCGATAAGTAAGAACTTCAGTTTCATTAAACAGAAGTTCTCTGAAACGCATAAATGAATTATTTCTTTTTTCTTGCTCTTCTTTTGATATTTGAGAGCCGAAACTTTTTTCTGCTTCATCACGGGTTAACCAGTGATCAAAAACAGTTATGGCAACAAATTCATATTTTTCAGTTTGATCATCACAACCTAAATTTTCTATATCAGGAAATTTTTTTGATAAGGCTTGTTGTCTATTTTTATTAACATTTACAAATTTACGCATAAACTATCCATAGCAACTTAACGCCTTACTAAGCGGCGCGAAATTGTTGGCTAAAATGTACGAGGAACGAGTGCTAGCCAACTGTTTAGCGTCCGTTTGAGTAACTTGTTATATTGTATTTACACTAAAACCTTGATAATTAATAACCCACCCATTGTTCAAAGGGATATTACAATTAAACTGTTGAGATGTATAAATTAAATAAGGTGTGCAAAAATCTTTTTTGTAATCACCTTTAATAAAAGCAATATCATATTGTTTTTTAAACCGCTTAAGAGAGCCCATAAAATAAAGTCGAGAACCATCTTTAGTTTTAAATATTGGAGCAAGCTTTCGGTTTTTATATTCCCACGTTTTATCGTCACTTTCAGTGAAAGCGATATCCATGGTATTTAGCTCACTTGAGTGAGTTAAATAATAATAAGTAGCTTGAGCAGTATACGGAGGAAATGAATAAAAAATTCCAATTATTAATGCTAAAGCTAGTGATATTCTCCAATACATATTCATACAATATAACGCCCCATTAAGAGGCTTTTAATTGTTGGCTAAAATGTGTAGCGTAGCGGAACCTAGCCAACTGTTAAAAGTCCTGCTTGAATGGCTTGTTATAAGTTGCCTACTCTGCAGCTTTGACTT
>NZ_JACGUZ010000026.1:0-413 GCF_014076955.1 Colwellia sp. Bg11-12 | reverse complement strand
TAACGCCCCATTAAGAGGCAAATAATTGTTGGCTAAAATAAGCGACGAAGGAGCAAATAGCCAGCTGTTATTTGTCCTGCTTGAATGGCTTGTTATACGTATTTTATTTACCATACTTTAATTCAAACAATTGTCTTAATAAATCTGTACGTTCAACATTTGATCTACAAACACCAATAACTATTATGGCTAATATCCCATGGTTCATTGGTGTCGAATAATTATTAACAAACCAAATTGACCATATATTATAAATAATGATCATTATAGCTGCGTAAAGAGGCGTAAAACTCAATCTATGTAGTTTTTTTTCTATGCGTTGAAGTTGCTCTATTTTTTGAAACTCAGCTATAGCTTTAACATCTTCCATTGAATTCAATTCCATCTGCGGACTCTCCTTTACGTATAACGCC
>NZ_JACGUZ010000025.1:0-250 GCF_014076955.1 Colwellia sp. Bg11-12 | reverse complement strand
GTCTTCGGGCATTACCTAAAAACAAAATGTCCTTGCGAATTGGCTTTTCACTGTTTGGTGTTGTGGCTCAAAATCTAGCAGTTGTGTTTATTAAGTGGCGAATGTTATATTATTGTTAAAGTTTGGTTTAAGTTATTGTATTTACAAAGCTGTTCACCTAACAAGCAACTCAAGACGGACACAAACAGTTGGCTGTGCTCGTACCTCGCAAATTATAGCCAACTATTTTTAGCCGCTTAGTAGGGCGTTA
>NZ_JACGUZ010000024.1:0-3464 GCF_014076955.1 Colwellia sp. Bg11-12 | reverse complement strand
GGTGTAATCGCCACTTCGTTTTATTGTTTAAAGCATTTGCCAATTTAAGTAGGCGTTTGTACTTTCTAAATATGGTTTTGGAGTGTTTCGCCAAGCTCTACGTCATTTACGCCAATATAGTCTTCGGGCATTACCTAAAAACAAAATGTCCTTGCGAATTGGCTTTTCATTGTTCGGTGTTGTGGCTCAAAATCTAGCAGTTGTGTTTATAAAGTGGCGAATGTAATATTAACTTTCAGTGTTTGCTTTAAGGTTTTGTATTTACAAACAAACTTCACCTAACAAGCAATTCAAACGGACAAATAACAGTTGGCTGTCGTTCGTCCCTCACTATTTTAGCCAACTATTATTTGCCGCTTAATATGGGCGTTAGGTAACTAAGGATGGTCAATCTTCTAAATCCCAATTTAAGAGTTAGGGATATAAGAAAACTTGTAGAGCCCAATTTACTTGAAATTACTTGGGATGAAGGAATAGATGAAACAAGTGAATGGATAGTTGCTTCTTTCGAAGATCCTGAACATACGCAGAGATTAACTTCTTGGCTAAATAGCAAAACCATAAATGGAGCTTTCGAATTAATTATTATTCATAATTCTTGGTCAAATTTAGAATACATTACCTGGGCAAGCTTACTAGAGAACTTACAGAGTTACTTTAACCAAGAAACTACTCTAATTATTGCTTCAGATCGTACGTGGGTAATGGAATATATGCCCCAACAAATAGTAAGGTTCGGGCGTTGGGTGTAAGTTACCTAACAAGGCAATCAAGCAGGAAAATTTACAGCTGGCTGTTTTCACTGCGTTCAACATTTTAGCCAGCTATAAATTTCCTCTTATTGAGGCGTTAGGTGGCACCACTTTTCGGTTTTTATTGTTAACCAACAGTCGTGTTTTTAATATTAGTTTGGTGGTTTTTCTGTTTCGTGGGTTTTCGCCAAAACGATTTGTAAATGTCGCGAATCATTGTCGAGAGTCCAGCAATAACATTTGTGTTGTGCGCTAAAACGACTTTTGTGTAAATGGCTCAAAATTACTGTTTGGTATTTAGCCGTGGTGCGGTTATATTAACTTTCTAAGTTTGCTTTAACTAGCGGGTTTAATAATAAATTTAACCTAACAAGCAATTCAAACGGACAAAAAACAGTTGGCTGTTTTCACTTCGTTCAACATTTTAGCCAACTAATTTTTGCCGCTTAATATGGGCGTTAGCACTATTGTTCCAACTACCGTCCTGTGGCATAATTTAGTTCTTGGCATTCTGCCATGCTTCGGCGCAAAGAATTACTTTGATATCTCGTTTCTGATTTAGCCACAGATTTTCGATATCGCATAATACACAGGATTATTCTGTGTGTGAGGTTGCGATGTCTAATAAACAAAACTCCCAGAATACTCAAAAAAACAATACTATTCATATTATTGCGCTGATTATTGTTATTGCACTAATTATTTTTATACCAGCCTTTATTTTCTTTTCAAAAGATATTAATCTGGCTTTAGAAGAAGTGTGGGGGCATTTAGAAAAGCTTTCATTAATGATAGTTAGTTACTTATTTGGTGTTAATAAATCCAAATAGTGCTAACAAGCCACTCAAGCGGGACTAAAAACAGTTGGCTACTTTCGCTTCGCTCGGTATTATAGCCAACAATTCTTAGCCCCTTAGTGGGGCGTTATGTTGCAAAAGGAGATGCAGTTCATGAATCAGATTAAGAGTAACTTTCAAATATTAGCCGCTACAGTTTCAACGCTTTATTTTGGCTTGTTTGCGTATGGAGCCTTTATCTTCATTAAAGAATTTGAAAATGTATTTGATTCGTTTGAATCGGAGCTACCATTTCAAACATCTTTATTAATTGGCACTTATCGTTACTGGGGTGTTTTAGGTTTAATCTCTGCTTATATTTTGTTTAAAGTGAGTAAATGTAAAAGTAGTAAATCTATGTCGGTGCTTACATGGCTTGGTGTTTTGTCAATATTATTAGTAGTGTTTGCTATTTGGGGTATTTATAGCCCTGTACTCGAAGGTAGCGGGCAAGCTGCAACATAACAAGCCACTCAAGCAGGACAAATAACAGTTGGTTTTGTTCGCTTCGCTCTCTATTATAACCAACTATTATTTGCCTCTTAGTGGGGCGTTAGGGCTATCCATGCGTAGAGTTGGTGTCTTACTATTATTGTTTTTTTCATACGATTCTTTCGCTTGTCGTGAATTACAATTATCCGAATCAAGTTGGGCTGAAAAGTCCAATTCAATTTATGTGGTTCGTGTCGTTGGGATTTCAGCGCCAACTTTGATTAATGCTCCATATAGCACCGATGTAATCCGTGACGCCCTGTTTACAGATAGATTTGATAAAATTGTTTCTTTAGTGGTATATGAAACTTTAAAAGGTTCAGATAAAAAACTTATGGAGGTGGCTATAAATTGGTGCGGGGGCGGTGAAGTTAAGCTTGGTTTTGTGGGCGTACTTTACGGCTCAGAACAAAAATGGCATATTCAGTCAGGCTTAAGTGCGGTTTCGGCATTCAAGGAAGCCCTAACAAGTTACTCAAACGGACGCTAAACAGTTGGCTAGCACTCGTTCCTCGTACATTTTAGCCAACTATTTTTCGCCGCTTAGTAAGGCGTTAGGTGCACAGGAGGTGTATGTGAAATTTCTAATTGTTTTATTTATATCAATACTTTCTGGTTGTAGTGTTGTTGTACACGATAAAACTAATGATCCAATTGCGGCCTCCTTTGTTGGAAATTATTACAAGACAGCTAAAGATGGCTTCTTGTATAAAGCAAGGTGTGCTGATATTAATGGAAATGTACAGTCAACTGAATGGTGTACTGGATTACAAGCTTTTAATTCTGGCAACGAATATGCTACAACCCCTGCTAACTATCAAACATATAAATCATCTCAAAAAGAATGGGATGAAAAGCTATTTACAAAACTAGCTTTCGAAAAACAGCGCTCTATAATTTCTCAGTTACCACAAGGAACTGTTTTAAAAATCACTAAATTGGTTCAATATCCTTGGGGTACAAATGGATATTATTGGGCAATTAGGGCGGCGATGATTACACCTGAAGGAAATCAATTAGAAATTGAGTTACCAACAAATCGAGTTCTAGCTTTTCCTACTTGGTTAAAAGGTTATGGTGTACAGAAATTACCAAAGTTTAAATTAGAGTTTTTGAAAATTTGTACAGACGCAAAGTGCACCTAACAAGCCAT
This sequence comes from Colwellia sp. Bg11-12, assembly GCF_014076955.1. Lineage (NCBI taxonomy): Bacteria > Pseudomonadati > Pseudomonadota > Gammaproteobacteria > Alteromonadales > Colwelliaceae > Colwellia > Colwellia sp. Bg11-12. The sequence continues at coordinate 231 of NZ_JACGUZ010000024.1, read as the reverse complement.
TCAAGCAGGACAAATAACAGCTGGCTACTTGCTCCTTCGTCGCTTATTTTAGCCAACAATTATTTGCCTCTTAATGGGGCGTTAGGTTTAATCGCCACTTCGTTTTATTGTTTAAAGTATTTGCCAATTTAATCTAGCGTTTGTATTTTCTAAATATGGTTTTGGAGTGTTTCGCCAAGCCCTACGTCATTTACGCCAATATAGTCTTCGGGCATTACCTAAAAACAAAAT
>NZ_JACGUZ010000023.1:0-1654 GCF_014076955.1 Colwellia sp. Bg11-12 | reverse complement strand
ATTGGCGTAAATGACGTAGAGCTTGGCGAAACACTCCAAAACCATATTTAGAAAACACAAACGCTAGATTAAATTGGCAAATGCTTTAAACAATTAAAACGAAGTGGCGATTACACCTAACGCCCTGTTAAGGGGCAAAATTTAGTTGGCTAAAATGTTGAGGAACGAAAACAGCCAACTGTATTTTGTCCCTCTTGAACAGCTTGTTATATGCAACATAGGTTAAACCAAATATTGCACGAACTTAAACCACCCGTTATAAAAATACCTACTATGAATTTTTGAGCTACTCACTACAGGTACAACTGAATTAATAGTTTTGCCACCTTTGAAAAAGGTATAAAAGGCAAAGCTTATTAGTGCTAACACCGAACCAATTCTAGCGAAAAACACTGAGTTAATTAAACGAAAAACGATTAACTAAAACACAAAAATATACCTTACAAAAGAATACTATTTCTTAAAGCATATAACGCCTTGCTAAGCGGAAAATAATGGTTGGCTATAATCGCGAAGCGATGGCCAACTGTTATTTTTCCGTTTAAGCAACTTGTTATATTTTGTTTGATATAAACTCAATTGATAAATCTAGCTCTTCATGTAAACGAGCTCTAGAAATTTTCTCTTCAGGTTTGTAATTTTCCCAACTTTTCTTAAGCCCCGTTAGAATCCGAAGTGTTACTGGATAATAATCTTTGAAATTCCGAAGTTCAAAGATTATAGCTATTTGCCTATCCATCATAATTGGTTGTTTAGGGTCTTCTCGTTGTACAAGTAGCTTGATTAAATCGTGATATATAACAAACCGTTGTTGTTTCAACTCTAACCTTTTACCAAATAAATATTGAATAATCCCCCATGTTATAGGGATTAATGCAATTATTATTGCAATTTGGTTACTGTGCTTTCCTAATAAATTCCAGAATATTTCAACCATACGATCAGATTACCTAAAAAATATAACGCCCTATTAAGCGGCGAAAAATTGTTGGCTAAAATTGCGAGGAACGAAGCTAGCCAACTGTTTAGCGTCCGTTTGAATAGCTTGTTATGCGCTGGTTGTGATTACCACAAGCATCACCATTTATATAAAATTCTGTGGCAGCCCGACTGTAGGATTAAAAAACTCCCACTCAGTGCGACACACCAAACAATGAATTTTGAGCCACATAAATAATCTAACGTTTAGCACCAAATATAAACTGGCGAAAAACACTTTGGCCAAAAGCTAAAAAAGTATAATTGCCACGTAAGTTACCAAAACAAAGAACAGGCAACAAGCAACAAGCAACAAGCAACAAGCACAACGATTTTTTATAAAGCGCCAAACGCAAAAAACAATTTAAACAGAATTCGTGTCTGACGCATAACGCCCATATTAAGCGGCAAATAATAGTTGGCTAAAATAGTGAGGAACGAACGACAGCCAACTGTTATTTGTCCGTTTGAATTGCTTGTTAGGTGAAGTATTTCAGTAAATACAAAACCTTAAAGCAAACACTAAAAGTTAATATTACATTCGCCACTTTATAAACACAACTGCTAGATTTTGAGCCACAACACCAAACAGTGAAAAGCCAATTCGCAAGGACATTTTGTTTTTAGGTAATGCCCGAAGACTATATTGGCGTAAATGACGTAGGGCTTGGCGAAA
>NZ_JACGUZ010000022.1:0-39826 GCF_014076955.1 Colwellia sp. Bg11-12 | reverse complement strand
AATAAAAAAAAACAAAAAAAACAAAAAATCACAACCAAACTTCTCATAAAAAAGGACTACAAAATTCACTTAAATAACAAAGCCAAAAAAGTAGTAAAAAAGTAGTAAAAACGATAAATAAACACACCTAAAGTAATGAAAAAGTCGTGTTTGTTACATTTTAATAGTCAAAACACTATTTTTATGAGTAAAGTAATAAGGTTGCGTATACCCATAGTAAGCAGAAATTTTTAAATAAAGGAATGTAGCCTAGTAATTTTCTTTAGGCTAAAAATAATTTAAACAAAATACTTAATAAAACATGGAGCAAAACATGAAAGCAAAATTATCAGTCTTAACATTGGCGTTAATGCCTATATTCGCGAATGCATCAGTAGAGCTTAGCTCACCTAAAGGCACTACTTATAAGTCAGACTCGGTTATTGTTGTCTATAAAGATAGTGCGACTAAAGTAGACCGCCGTGCTACTCGAAATATCGTTCAAGCGAAAATCTCTGATTTAAATAATGACGAAATCGATGATAAATATCGTCACTTGAAAAACGGTCGTATAGCGAAATTTACCCTTGATAATGTGTCAGTAAAAAGTGCGCTTGAAAAACTTCGTAAAAATCCTGCTGTTTTATATGCCGAGCCTGATTATATCGTTCATGCAAGCGTTACACCTGACGATAGTAGCTTCGCTGACCTTTGGGGCATGAACAATACTGGTCAATCGGGCGGTGTCGCAGATGCAGACATAGATGCACCTGAGGCATGGGATATCTCAACGGGTAGTCATGATGTGATCGTGGGGGTTATTGATACTGGTGTTGATCATTCTCACCCAGATTTAATGGCAAATATTTGGTCTAACCCTGCAGAAATAGCGGGTGACGGTATTGATAATGATGGTAATGGCTTTATTGATGATATTCATGGTATTAATGCAATCACTAATGTTGGCGACCCTATGGATGACGCAGGGCACGGTAGCCATGTTTCAGGTACGATTGGCGCAACTGGCAACAATGGGTTAGGTGTTGTAGGTGTTAACCACAGTGTCTCAATTATTGGTTGTAAGTTCCTTAACGCCTCGGGTAGCGGTAGCCTTTCTGATGCTTTAACGTGTATTGATTACTTCGTTGGCTTGAAAAACAATGGCATAAATGTACGTGCAACAAATAACAGTTGGGGTGGTGGTGGATTTAGCCAAGCACTTTCTGACGCAATAACCTCTTCTGAAGAAGCAAACATTTTATTTGTCGCTGCAGCCGGTAACGATGCATACGACAACGATGCGCAAAGCAGCTACCCTTCTGGCTACCCGCATGACTCAGTATTAGCTGTAGCAAGTACAACGCGTACTGATAGTATGTCTAGTTTTTCACAGTGGGGCTTAACCACTGTAGATTTAGGTGCTCCAGGCTCAGATATTTTATCTACAGTACCTGGTGGTGGCTACGCATCATATTCAGGTACCTCAATGGCGACACCACATGTTACCGGTGCAGCTGCTTTAGCATGGTCAGTAAACCCTGAACTGAGTGCTATTGAAATGAAAGCACTCTTAATGAGCTCTGGTGATGATAACGCTGCACTTGCGGGTAAAACAGTATCAGGAAAACGCTTGAACGTTAATAATGCACTAAACGATGCTGATCCAACACCAGGTTTTACGCTTGCAGCAACACCAGGTTCAAACACTATTGAAGCTGGAGAAACAGCAACTTACAGCTTTAATGTTGGTTCTGTTGCAGATTGGAACGGTGAAGTTATCTTAACTTTAGATGGCTCACTCGCTGGGGCAACATTAACTACAGATACTGCGACACCAGGAGCTACGTTTGAACTTAGTGTACCAACAACAGCGGAAACACAATGGGGTGAATATACTTTTGTTGTAACGGGAACAAGTGATGATTTAGTTAAAGCATCTACTGTTCGCTTAATGGTTAATCCACAAGGGTTGAACGAGTTTACTTACACAAATGATGAGGTTGTTAGTATTCCTGATAACAATGCAGAAGGTATTTCTTCAACCATTAATGTTGCAGATGAACTTACCGTTTTTGCTTCTGATATTTATGTAAATATTACTCATACTTGGATTGGCGACTTAACAGTCATGTTAACGTCTCCTTCTGGGACTTCTGCACCATTGCACAGTGCCTCAGGTGGCGGCGCCGATAACATAGATAGTACCTTTAGCTCATCAGCTTTCAACGGCGAAGTAGCCACTGGTGACTGGATATTGAGTGTTGCTGATAATGCAGCGGCAGATACCGGTACATTAAACAACTGGACACTGACTATTACTGGTATTGGTGAAGCACTTCCTAGCGCGCCACAAGCGAGCTTTACTTATGAAGCAGACGGTCTAACCGCTACGTTTACTGATAGCAGTAGTGATAGAAATGACGATATGGTTAGCTGGGATTGGAACTTTGGTGACGGTGCTATATCGAGCGCACAAAACCCTGTACATACTTTCGCAGCAACGGGTAACTATGAAGTTACACTTACCGTAACGGATAGCGAAGGTTTAAACAGTACAGAAAACATGCTGGTAACGGTTTCATCAGTAAGTATTGAAGCCGCTGTTAAGCGTGCATACAAGTCTCGTTTAGGTCGCTTACGTGTTGATATTACTTGGGAAGGCACTTCAGCAGATATGGTAGATATTTTCCGTAATGGTGTGAAAATTGATACGGTAGAAAATGCGGGTATTTACCGTGACCGTGAACGTCGCGCAACAGGTAGCCAATTTGTTTATCAAATATGTGATGCATCAACAGCTTGTTCAAATGAAGTAACCGTTAACTTCTAAGCTTTATTTAATAGAACATTACTAGGCAATAAAAACGCCAGACAATAGTGGTAACACCGATATATTAGGTATTACATACTGATGTTCTAGCTAGCTAACAATCCCTAACAATTAAAACTGTTAGGGATTTTTTATCTTAGTAAAATATTGATATTCAAATAAATAAGGTAAAAAAACACTGAACATCAAGACGCTCAGTGTTTTATATTTAACAGATACTTTATTGAGTTAACGCTAGAAAAGATTAAACATCATCTTCAATGTTATCTATGCCTTTCGTGCGTTCTATACTCTCAAGCTTGTGATGAATAGCCGCTTTAATCATCATATAGGCACTGATGGGGGCAGTAAGCAATAAAAATAGCGAGATCAGTATTTCTTTTACGCTAAACCCTGTATGAGTGGTACTAAAAAAGATCATCGCAGCAGTTAACAGCGATGCCATGCCGAGTGTTGTAGCTTTAGTGGGTCCATGAAGTCGCATAAAAAAATCTGGCATTTTTACTAAGCCAATCGAGCCAACGAGTACAAAAGAGCCGCCAATTAATAATAATATTGAAATAATCCATTCTGTCATAACTTACCCCTTACTCTATAATATCGCCACGCAGTAAATACTTACATACCGCAACAGTACTAACAAATCCTAACATAGCGATTAACAGCGCTGCTTCAAAATATAATGCAGTGCCCATACTCATACCGTATAAGATGATCAATGCGATTGTATTGATGTACATCGTATCGAGTGCAAGTATTCTATCGGGTATAGAAGGTCCCAATAATAAGCGCCATACATTTAATAATAACGACAAACCTATCATAGCAAAAACAATTGAAATCACAGTTTCTAACATTGAAACATCTCCTTAAGAGGCGCTTCATAACGTTGTTTAATCATTTTTATTAAGGCCTGTTCATCTTTTAGATCTAAAACGTGTATTAGTAAAAACTGTTGTTCAAGCTTTTCACCTTCACTCAAGCTTTCTCTCCAAGGGTACACTTCCGCACTAACAGTGCCTGGCGTTAATGACACGGTACTTGCCAAAATAGTAATGGGCAGACTGTGTGTTAAATCTAACGGTACTTTAACAAACCCAGGCGTTAATTTTTTAGTGGGTCCTAATATTAAAATAGCAACCTGAACATTCGCCGTAATAATGTCATATAAAACCAACGCTAAATGGCGTAACGCTAAACCAGGTTTAATAATGATGGGTTGCTTTGTTCTAAACGGGCTAGTCACCAAAGGAATAACTATCGCTAAAATAGTGGCTAATAAAATATGCCCTGCGGACAGGCTGTTATTTAACACCAACCAGACAGTAAATAGTACCAGACTCATTAAAGGAGCGGGTAGCCATTTAAATCGTGTTTCTAATCGCATTACTGTCCTCCTGAAAGGATAAGTTTAATATTGTTATTAAAATCATGTAACTGGGTAGCTGCATCAATGGCATACTCACTTAATGGACCAGCAAAGACAGTCATTAATGGCGCGCCAGAGATGAGAATAAGCAATGCGACTAACTGCGCTGGATGAACACGTTCTTGCCTTGTATCAGTGGTTATTTTAGCATGATGATGCCAAAACAAAGTGCTACCTGCTTTAGATACAGCAAATAATATAGCTAAACTTGCAAAGAGATATATTGGCCAAAACACCAAGGTATATTCAGCATTTAAGGTTGCTTTAAGCAGCCATACTTTTCCAATGAAACCAGACAGTGGTGGCATGCCTATCACTGCAATTGCTGCAATCAAAAAACAAGCGCCAAGCAACTTCGGCTGAGAAACAGCAGAGCCTGCAGAAATACGGTCGGCAACTTCACCACGTTGGCGGCCAATTAAATCAGCTAAAATAAAGAGTGCTGCTGTAACCAACGTTGAGTGTACTAAGTAATAGATAGCCGCGGAACTTGCTTCAATAGTTTGTACTGCAACTAATGCAACCAAGGTACCCACCGACACTATCACCAAATTAGCGGTTAATTTTCTTAAATCTTTACTGGCTAAAACACCTACCGCGCCCATAGCAATTGTAGCAAGCGCTAACCACCACAACCAACTTTGCGCCATATGAGTTAATTCGCCCGCTTCATCACCAAATATAAGTGTATAAACACGCATCATTGAGTAGACACCCACTTTTGTCATAATGGCAAATAATGCAGCGACAACAGGCATTGCTGTTGCATAAGTATTGGGTAACCATAAATGTAGTGGTAACAAAGCGCCTTTTAAAGCAAATACTACCAGTAATAACATCCCACCTATTTTGGCTAAGTAAACATCATCACCTTGTAAAAGTGTTACTTTCTGAGCCATATCAGCCATATTTAGTGTACCTAACACACCATATAAAACCCCTAAAGCAATCAAAAATATCGCTGAGCCTACAAGATTAAGGATCACGTACTGTAAAGCAGCACGGGTATTTTTTTTATCTCCACCATGCATTAACAACGAATACGAGGCGATAAGTAAGACTTCAAAAAAGACGAATAAATTAAAAGCATCACCGGTTAAGAATGCGCCGTTAACCCCTAAAACTAAAAAATGTACAAGTGGATGAAAAAAACTCCCTTTGTCGTCATCTCCGGCACTCGCATATAACACACAGACAACACCGAGCAATGTCGTTAGACACACTAATAATGTAGAAAGGGGATCAGCAACGAGTACAATACCAAAAGGTGCGCTCCAATCTCCGATAGCATAAACCTGAGTACCTTCAGCTTGGACTTTGAGTAGTAAAGCCAATGAGACGGCAAATGTAAAAACGCTGAGTACGACAGAAGCCACTCTTCGAGTACTTTTATTCGAACCAAAGGGAGGCATCAATAAAATAACCCCCGCAAGTATGGGCAATAAAATCGGTAAAAAGGTCAAATTCTGGGTCATACGTTTACCTTTTTATCTTTTTCTGGCTGGCCATCTACATGGTCACTGCCTAAATCTGCTCGCCCTCTAATAGCTAAAATAACCACGAAGGCAGTCATTGCAAAACCAATAACTATCGCGGTTAACACTAAAGCTTGTGGCAATGGGTCAGTATATTCTGAAGAGGTTCCAAGCACCGCAGCATTATTAATGCTTAGCCGCCCAGATGAAAACAGAAATAAATTAACCGCGTAAGAAAACATCGTTAGCCCTAATACGATAGGGAACGTTCTAGAACGTAAGATTAAAAACACGCCACAAGACACTAAAAGCCCAACGCAGGATGCGTAAAGTAATTCCATTAAGTTTTCACCTCTTCTTTAGGCCCGCTCGCTAATTGACCAAGACTTGCCAAAATCATTAATGTCGCGCCTACAACTGTAATATAAACACCCAGATCAAAGATCAGTGCACTGGCAAGTTCAATTTTACCAATGATGGGAATATCGAAATAGTCAAACCAAGTAGTCATAAACGGCCTACCAAAGAACCAACTACCCACACCAGTAAATGTCGCAATAGCAATTCCTGAGGCAATAATTTTCCGATAATTAATCGTTAAACGAGTAGATATCCAAGCTGAGCCGTGAGCAATATACTGTAAAATAAAGGCAACCGAGGTCACTAAACCTGCAATAAATCCGCCACCGGGAAGATTATGACCACGTAAAAAAATATAAAACGAGATCATTAATGCCAAGGGGAGTAATGACTGAGAAATACTGGCTAATAAAATAGGGTAACGCTCTTTCGCCCATAGTCGCCCTTGACTATCCCTAACAGGAAGAAGTAACGGAAGGTTGATTAAAAGCTTATAAATACCCAGCGCAGCAATACCTAATACGCAAATTTCACCTAACGTGTCAAAGCCACGAAAATCAACCAAAATAACATTAACGACGTTGGTACCACCGCCACCTGTTTTAGCATTGGCTAAGAAAAATTCTGATATTGACTCAAATGGGCGGGTAAGTAATGCATAGCAAATACTCGCAACCACAACCCCTAAAGCCGCTGAGATCCCTAAATCGCGTACCACACGTAAAGAGCTAGACTCTTTGGGTGAATGCTGTGGTAAGAAAAACAAGGCCAGCATCAGTAAAACAATAGTGACGACTTCAACCGTTAATTGCGTTAAGGCTAAATCAGGTGCTGAGAAGCGAGTAAACACAACAGACACCATCAAACCGACAACTGATATCATCAACAACGACACCACTCTTGCACGGTACCAAATCACCGTACTTATTGCGCCAATCATTAATAATGCTGCGCCAATCGCATTATGAAGATCAATTGGCGTCAATTCTTTTTGCCCGCCTAGTTGGTGCATTTCAAATAATGGCCAACCGGCAAAGAGTAATACAAAAACAAACATTAGCATTAGATAACGTTGTAAAGAACCATTTTCTATGTCGTTTATTTTTCGCTGACTCCACTTTGTGATGAGATATATACTGTCATCGAAAGTCTTTTTAGCGTTCAAGCTAGGCATAGATGCCTGAAATTGAAACAGATAACGTCGTTGGGTATACAAAAATAAACCACCGATTACTGCTATAGCACTCATTAATAGTGGTAAATTAAAACCGTGCCATAACGCAACTTTAAATTCAGGAACATATCCACCGAGTACGGCAAAAGACGCTGCTTTTAAAATATCATCAATAATAAAGTTAGGGAATACCCCGACGATTAAACATAAAGCGACCAGTATTTCGATAGGCACTCGCATATAACGCGGTGGCTCACTAGGTTGTTTAGGTAAATCAATAGGGTCACCATTAAAGAAAACATCGTGGATAAAGCGAGCTGAGTAAGCAACAGCTAACGCTCCTGCAACGGTAGCGAGTACAGGTATAAGCCAAGACATAGACCCAAGTAATTGTTGATGCAGTGTTTCAGCAAAAAACATTTCTTTAGACAAGAAACCATTTAACAGCGGTACACCCGCCATCGCGGCAGCAGCAACCATTGCTAACGTCGCCGTATAAGGCATAAATCGCCACATACCGTTAAGTTTCCGCATGTCACGTGTACCCGTTTCATGGTCAATAATACCCGTTGCCATAAATAATGAAGCTTTAAATATGGCATGATTAATTATATGAAAAATAGCAGCAACAGCGGCAAGCTTAGTGTCCAAACCAAATAATAAAGTGATTAACCCTAAATGACTGATCGTTGAATAGGCTAACAGCCCTTTTAAATCATGTTTAAATAACGCAATATAAGCGCCGAGTAACATAGTAGTTAATCCGGTTAAACTCACTAGAATAAACCATATATCGGTACCCGCTAATGCAGGATAAAAACGCGCTAGTAAGAAAATCCCAGCCTTTACCATCGTAGCAGAATGTAGATAAGCACTTACCGGCGTTGGCGCTGCCATGGCATGAGGTAGCCAAAAGTGAAAAGGAAACTGTGCCGATTTTGTGAAAGCCCCCAGTAAGACTAAAATTAAAGTGATTTCATACCAAGCATGCGCTTGAATAATTTCTCTGCTCGCTAAGATCGCATCTAAATTATAACTACCAACGATATTACCCAGTAAAAGCAAACCCGCCAGTAATGCTAAACCACCACCACCGGTTACGATTAAGGCCATAATTGCGCCCTTACGTGCCTCGGGTTTATGCCACCAATAGCTAATTAACAAAAACGAACTAATACTGGTTAGCTCCCAAAAAAACCAGAGCTGAATGATATTATTCGACATGACAATGCCAAGCATCGCTGTCATAAATAACATCAAATAAGCATAAAGCTTGGGCATAGAGTCATTACTACTGAGGTAATAACGGGCATAAAAGATAACTAGTATGCCTATTCCTAGGATCATAAATACAAATAACAGCGCTAAGCCATCTAAACGAAAGGCGATATCTATACCAAGTAGAGGGATCCAGGAGATTGTTTCCCTAATAACGTTGCCAGCAAAAATAGTTGGCGCTAAGCTAATCGTCATTAACAATGCAATGATCGGCATTAACAACGTCAATGCAGTTGATTGATTACGCGTTAACTTACCCGTTCTTGAGGAAATAATACTGCCAAGTAACGATAGCAAGGGTATCCAAAGCAAAGTCATAGAGTAAACCTTTTTATTTTTATAATGAGAAGTAATGACATCGAAACATAGACATAATATGTCGCTAAACTAAATTTAACAACATTATCTCCTTATAAAAGTGTAATTGAAATTAATTTAAAAGCACTTTAGTACAAACTGAATAAAAGTTAAACGATGAATATTCGGAAAAGTATTGTTTATTCGACGATTGTTTGATTAATAAACACAATGCATTGGTTAATAAGACAATAGTCGGTATAGTTAGTAATTTACTATATAAATGGAAGACTTACCATAATGAAAAAATTAGATGATATAGATTTACGCATTTTAACCATTTTATATCGCGATGCTGATATCACTAATAAAGAGTTAGCTTCACAAATAGGTGTTGCCCCCTCTACCTGTTTAGAGCGCGTTAAGCGCATGAAACATAAAAAAATAATTAATGGTGCTTACATTGAAATTGATTTCAAAAGTTTAGGTGGAAATATAGAAGCGATTGCAGCTATCCGCTTACAGCCTTATTCAGAAGATATCGTTAACAACCTTCGTGATGATTTACTTAAGCTACCCGAAATTGTTAGTTTGTATCACATGGGAGGTAGCTACGATTACTTTATTCATATGTCAGTTAAAGACAGCGAACATTTACGACAATTTGTTTTCAAGGCGATCACGTCAAGAGATGAAGTAACAACAGTAGAAACTTCGCTTATTTTTGAGCACAGTCGTAGTGGTGTTCTGCCAAATTTTGATGACGAATAAACATTCTACCGGTTAGCTTTTAGTGACCCTTCATGAAATTTGACTCATTAAAAATGTTAAAATCAAAGCGACTATTTTTCAAAATCTTGTGTTTCAAAATAAAGTGGTTTAATGGTGCCACAATTTAAAAATTTATACAGAAGCTCAGTTTCTTTTGGCACAGCTGACGATGTACGAAAACGTGTTAAACACCCTGCCTCGAGATCAAGGCCAAGTACATGGGCAAAACTTGGGGCCTGTTGGATTTTATGAATATAAATTTTATAATTTTTCTTTAAATCTATTACCGCATACTCTTGCTTGTTGGTTGATTCACTGATGTCATCAAGTTCGCGTACATATAATTTTTTAGCAAACGTTAATGGTATGTTTTCATACACGAGCATTCCATCACGAGCAAAGTGTCCTGCGTATACATCAGCCATAATCACCATTTCTTCACCGCGCATCAATCGTTGTAAGTTAAAAGGCTTGGTTTTTATTGTTGTCAATTGCCCGTCACGAACAGTTTGCAACAACGCTAAATCTTTATTAGCAATTTTATATAATAGTTGCACATTACTTGGGCGGTTATAGGTGGTCATCACCAAAGCATAAATAGAGGAACGTTGGCTAACGAGTACCATGCTGTGTTCTCCCATATATGTTGGGTCTATTGGCGGTAACTCTTTAACGTCTTCACGAGCAAAGCTCGTTGAATTTAATACCATCAATAGTAAAGTCAGTAAAATTTTTTTCATTAAAAATAACTCGGTAAAGTATGCAAAGCTCTGTACCAAAAAAAGTTATTGGTACAACAGAAAATCTGATTATAAACTATCTAAAAAAAAAGGCTAAATGAATTAGCATTTAGCTTTTATCCATCATAATATTTAAAAGCATTTGCTTTACGTTATGCTAATACAACTTTTTCACATGATTACATAGCGTTGTAATCTATACTTTTCTATAAACGTAAAAGCATTACTCTTTATGTCGTGCTTTAACAAGCGTTGAACGGTTACTTTTAACCGATGCACGCCGATGGGTTTTCATCTGTTTCACCTTATGCTTTGTTGATCTATTTTGAGGTTTAGTGTGATGTTTAGTTGTTTGTTTTTTATGCTCCTTTGACATCACCTTAGCTGAAGGCTCTTTTTTTACCGCTGCATTGATGTGATAAAAATTTTTGGGCCCAGACGGCTTAAGTATAGCCTTGCTCGCTCTTGTTTTAGTTAACGGTACTTTACTGTTATTTAACTTAGCGGTCATCAACAATGGTCTGCCCTTTACCTTACGCTGCACGTTTCTTTTGGTTGCACGATAAGATTTATGACCATTTTTTCGTATATTTACTCGCTTATTGTCATATTTTAAACGGGTATGCTTGCTTCTATAAGCAACACCTTTTCTATGCGCTATCTGATGTGTCCATCGTTTTGCATATCCGCCGTTAACGATTAAACGCCGAGGACGCTGTTCATAATAACGATGCTTAGCATGATGAGAATTCACCACAACCACATGACGATTGTGCCAATGAAATGCACTAAAGAAATAATTGAACGAAATATGAATACCTGAATGCCAATAAAAGGGTCTATTGTCGCTAACATACATACTATGATGAGGTTGCCAGTAAACTGGTGGGTAAGATACCGAATGCCAAGTGCCATAAACCCTGCGGGTGTCGTAGTATGGAATATATACAATTTCTTTTTCTATTGGCTCAATAACAATATTGTTTTCTTCATAGCTAACATCCATGTTATCCATTTTTTTAAGGTTACCAGCACGCGCTGCTTTTTGTCTCAACACTTGAATACTTTCTAACAACCTAGACTCATCTTGTAGAAAAGCATCACCGAGTTGCTGAGTCCAGGTTAAATTTTCACTTAGTCGGATCAGAATACGCTCAAAAGGAACTAGCGCCTTAACACTAGCGTCCCAATTAAAGTCTTCTACCGAACGAGCGGCGACTTCACTGCTAAGACCTTCATTTTTTATTAGCCAGCGATGGGCTTCTATAATTTCAATAGGGTAAGTAGCAGCAATTAATATATGGGTAAGTAAACTGTCAGGATAAAGCGCAATAGGCGCTAACATTTGTGCTAATTCAGCATCACTGAATGATTGTTGTTCCTGTTGCTCAAGATAGGGCTGTATAGATAGATTTTCTGCGAGTACATTAAAACTTACTAAAGCGCTGACAGCAAAGCTAAATGAAAATATAAAGTCTTTCATCGTTATGATCCTCATGACTAATTCTAGACAATAAAGATAACAAGACAAAACTGAACGTAACCTGAACAGCTTTTTTAGGTAAGCATTGCCACTTTCAGCATATGCTTAGTTTTTTAACGAAGGGCTAACGAGATGAATGAAAAACAAGTGTGAAAACAGCCCCCGAAAGTATCGCTGAATTGCCAATAGTTAATTGCCCCTGATAACTACTCACTAAATCATTAACAATGGCTAAACCAATGCCGTGGCCCGCTTGATAAGTGTCTGCTCTTCCGCCTCGAGATAAGATAAAGGCTTGCTGTGACGCTTCAATACCAGTGCCATCGTCTGCTATCTCAATGGTTAATTTTTTATCTACGGTTATAACGTTTATCATGATTTTGTGTTTTGCGGCTTTACAGGCGTTATCAAGAATATTACCTAAAATTTCCATTAAATCAGCTTCATCACCTTTAAATATAGCGTTTGGAGCAACGTTAACCCTAAAAGATAAGTTTTTATCGTGATAAATTTTAGCTAACGTAGCGATAAGCTTATTAACAACTTGCTCTATTTCAACCCCTAAATGCCATGACGACTGCCCTGCACTTTGCGCTCTTTTAAGTTGATGTTCGATTATTTTATTAATTAATTGTAATTGTTCAGTCGTGCTCGCTGAAATATTAGCCTGACTTTGAATAACTGCTAGTGGGTTTTTAAGGCTATGCGCTAAATCAGCCAAGGCGTTACGATAACGTTTTCGTTGGTTCTCTTCTGTCGCTAATAGCGTATTTAATTGTTGTGTAACAGGTTGTAACTCAAGCGGATAGTTTGCATCTAACGCTTTCTTTTGCCCTTTTTCTATGTGCTCAAGCTCTTGAGATAATAACGTTAGCGGCTTTAATGTCCAGAGTAGCCACACAATTTGTACAACAATAAAAACCACCATTAGTACCAATAACCATGTCCAAAGCTTTTGCTTAAAATCGTTAAGCGCCATTAATAATGTTTCTTGGTCTTTAATAAGATGAAGTGTTATATCAAAGGCTTGACCATTGTCAGAAAAGCTAGCACTAAAGCTATAAAGTAAATGGCTGTTACCCTCTATGTTTATTTTTGAAATAAGTGTTTGCCCAACAGCTGGTGACGGTAATACTGACGGTAAAGGCAACGTTAGCAAAGAGAGCGACTGCCATAGGGGTTCACTTGGTGTATCACTCACTTTTCTATCTTGAGGTAACGTTGCTATTAATGCATATAAGCCAGATTTACTGATATTAAATTGATTTTCCAACATCAGCTCAGGCATCAATAAATGATTATTTTCAACTTCCGCAACCGTAAAAATTGAATAGCTGTAAGCTTTTAGCTCATTTTTCATCGCTATATTTAACTGCCGTTCAAAGGCATTAGTTAAGGTTAAGCCAATAATAGGTAACATAACGACTGTCATCACTAAAGTACTTAATAAAAGCCGAACTTTTAAAGAGTTCATTCGTTAGGTATATCCATGCGACTTCATAGATCTAATCGCTTTAATTTATAGCCATGTCCACGCAGTGTTTCAATGAAACCGTATTCGTTATCCGGGTCGAGTTTCTTCCTTAATCGCCGAATAAAGACTTCAATAACATTTGAGTCAAGGTCAAAGTTTTGGTCGTAAATATGCTCAGTGAGTGTTGCCTTTGAAGTAACTTCATCAAGGTGATGCATCATATACTCAAGTAATTTATATTCTGAGCTACTTAGTTTTACCGGCTTATTACTAACTTCCACGAGCAAACTTTTGGTGTTCAAGGTTAACGGACCATTTTTTATCAGTGGGCTCGCTTGTCCAGCTGAACGCCTGATCAGCGCATTTAACCGTGCAAGTAATTCTTCAGCTTGAAAAGGTTTCGTTAAATAATCATCTGCGCCTGCATCTAAACCGGCCACCTTGTCTTGCCAGCTATCGCGTGCAGTTAACACCAATATCGGAAAGTCGATATTCTTCTCGCGTAGCATTCTAATAACACTAATACCGTCAAGTAACGGTAGGCCCACATCAATAATAGCGGCATCGTATGGATATTCTTGTCCTTGAAATAAACCCGTTTCACCATCACTCGCTAAATCAACTAAATAATTAGCAGCAATTAAATGACGGTGCAAGTTTGTCTGTAGGTCAATATCATCTTCAATAAAGAGTAAACGCATGATGACTAGCCTCCATTAATTTTGCCTGTTTTAGCATCAACGTAAACAGAAATGATATGACCGTTCGCTTTGATTAACTTAACGCGATAGCCTGCTTTTTTATTCTCAACCTTAAGCACTTTTCCACCAAAACGACTTTTAGCAAGCTTAGCCGCTTGTTTACTGCTTTTTACGATTAACGCGGCCTTATTTTGCTTACTAGCTTTAATGGTACTTGTTGATGACACAAATTTTCCTTGTGCCATCGCGTTAATAGAGAGCGCAAAAACAAAAAGAAAAAACAGGGGTAAAGCAAATTTCATTGTTATTCCAAATACAAAGTTAAAAGTGTGCCTAGCTATATATACCCGTAGCTTATTTAAAATTATAAACCTTAGCAACTGAATATCAGCTGAACAATTATTAAAAGCGTTTATATCAACTATATAACACGGTCGTTATTCGATTTAACCATGATAAATCAATAGTTATATAAACCGCCTGGCAAGGAAGTGTTCAGCTTGCATTCAGCTTTACTGCGTTTTAATAGCAACACTTAATAAAGCCAGTAGGATATATTATGTTGTTAGTTAATAATGCAACTCAAACAGAACGTACAACTTCACTTAAAAAGTTACTGTTATTGGTAGCTTTTAGCATACTTCCTTTAACTGATGTCACCGCCAACGAATTGAATGTTGGTCCGTATACAGTTTCACAAGGCGCACTAAAAAATAGCATCAGTGAGCAACAACGTAAAAAGATGATTGAAACAACTAAGCTTATTGAGTTACCTGACCAACTCAGCGGGAAAGCAACGGCTAAATCTAGGGTTGATATACTTAAGAGCCCAATAAAAACCATTGAAAAATCAAATATTGGTCATATCGCTAAAGCAATCGGTCATGACTATTACGCTGACTTTTCTATTTATAGCGCGATGAGTTTTTTACATGATGATTACGACGAAGATGGTTACTATCAAACTTTTAGTATAACGTTTGATGCAGATATATATAGCTATACCGATGTTCAATGGGGTGAAGTTTATGCTTTACTTTATCTCAGTAAAAATGGCGGACCTTGGGCACACTACTTCACCACAGACAACTTTATTATTGAAGGGAATTCTAATGTAGACGAATATGAAGTGATATCTACTTTTATGTCTGGTTATGCCAGTGATCACTACGATGTGTTAATCGATTTATACCAAGTAGGCTATAGCGACATTGTTGCCAGCTATAGTGCCGATGACACTAATGCGTTATATGCACTACCGATAGAAAGTGCCGAATACGACGAACCTTACATTGAAGTTATAGAGGTTGTTGAGGTAAGAGGTGGCAGTATGTATTGGTTAATATGGGGGTTATTCAGCATTGTAGTGTTACGTAATAAAAGCAAAATTATTTAAGTTGTTAAAAACAAAAAAGCCACAAAATATTTTGTGGCTTTTTTTAATGTCTACATTTCAACAAGCTTTAGCTCATCGAATGGGAGTACTTTAGCTTTTCAAGTCATCAAAAAACTTTTTAACACCATCAAAGAAACCTGTTTCTTTTGGGCTATGTTTTATGGTGCTTTTACCCATTTTATCATCTAACTGGCGCAGTAAATCAGCTTGGTCACCAGACAAGTTAACCGGTGTTTCAAGCACAACTTTACACATTAAGTCGCCAATTGAATGGCTACGTACTGACTTAACACCCTTACCACGTAAACGGAACATTTTACCCGTTTGTGTTTCTTTAGGTATTTTAAGTTTTACTTTACCTTCAAGTGTCGGTACTTCTATTTCGCCACCTAATGCTGCTGTGGTAAAGCTAATAGGGACTTCACAATAAAGATTGTTTTCATCACGAACAAATATTTTATGGTCACGAACGTTGGCTTGTACATATAAATCACCTGCTGGTGCACCATGCTCGCCAGCTTCACCTTCGCCAGACAAACGAATTCTGTCGCCTGTATCCACACCTGGTGGAATTTTCACTGAAAGTGTTTTAGTTTTTTCAACACGGCCTTGACCGCGACATGAAGTACAAGGGCTAGCAATAACTTTACCTTTACCACTACAAGTAGGACAAGTCTGCTGTACAGCAAATAAACCTTGACGCATTTGTACTTGGCCATGGCCATGACACGTTGTACAAGATTTTGCACTGGTACCTTTTTTAGCGCCAGAGCCATCACAAGGCTCACAACTGACAAAAGTTGGTACTTTAATTTCTAAGGTTTTACCCCGAACGGCATCTTCAAGACTTAGCTCTAAATTGTAGCGAAGATCTGAACCGCGTTGTTGACGCTGCTGACGACCGCCGCCGCGGCCACCACCAAAAATATCACCAAATATATCACCAAAATCTTGACCAAAGCCTCCGCCGCCATGTCCACCACCACCATGACCACCTTGTTCAAATGCGGCATGACCATACTGGTCAAAAGCAGCACGCTTTTGGTCGTCATTTAGAATTTCATAAGCTTCTTTAACTTCTTTAAATTGCTCTTCTTTGTCTTTATCACCGGCATTACGGTCAGGATGAAGCTTCATCGCTAAACGTTTGTAGGCTTTTTTGATATCACGCTCAGAAGCATCTTTTGACACTTCTAGCACTTCATAGTAATCGCGTTTTGACATAGTGACTTCTTTTAACTGGTATTTAAATTTTTAGATATTAATTGAGTAAAATGACATTATAAATAGTTAGCTATTTTCAATGGCATTTTATAACGATTTTTAACGTAAGAAGCGCTGGTGTTTAAACCAGCGCTTTTATTTTTTCGTTAACTAAAGACTATTTGTCTTCTTTAACTTCTTCAAACTCAGCGTCAACAACATCGTCATCAGCTGGCGCAGCGCCGTCTGATTCAGGAGCGCCTTCTTGAGCACCCGCTTGAGATTTCGCTTGAGCGATTTCCATTAACTTAGCTGATGCTTCAACAACGGCTTGAGATTTAGCTTCAATCGCTTCTTTATCTTCGCCTTTAATTGCAGCTTCAAGTTCTGTTAATGCAGCTTCAATTTTTTCTTTGTCTTCGCTTGGTAAGTCTTCGCCCGCTTCTACAATTTGCTTGCGAGTAGAGTGAACAAGACCATCAGCTTGGTTACGTGCTGTTACTAATTCTTCAAACTTAGCATCTTCATCAGCGTTAGCTTCTGCGTCACGTACCATTTGCTCTACTTCTTCATCAGATAAACCAGAAGAAGCTTTAATGGTAATTTTTTGTTCTTTACCTGTGTTCTTATCTTTAGCAGTAACATGCAAGATACCATCAGCATCAATATCGAAAGTTACTTCGATTTGTGGCGTACCACGTGGTGCTGCGTCGATACCTTCAAGATTAAATTGACCTAAAGATTTGTTGGCAGATGCTTGCTTACGCTCACCTTGAACAACATGAACCGTTACCGCAGCTTGGTTATCATCAGCTGTTGAGAATGTTTGTGATTGTTTCGTTGGGATAGTGGTGTTTTTATCGATAACTTTCGTCATCACGCCGCCCATTGTTTCAATACCTAGTGATAATGGCGTAACGTCTAATAAAAGAACGTCAGTTACATCACCAGAAAGAACACCCGCTTGTATAGCTGCACCCGCTGCAACAGCTTCATCTGGGTTAACATCTTTACGAGGTTCTTTACCAAAGAATTCTGTTACTGCTTTTTGTACCATTGGCATACGTGACTGACCACCAACCAAAATAACATCATTGATGTCACTTACTGATAAGTCTGCATCTTTAAGTGCTTGTGCAAGCGGTATTAACGTTGCTTTAACCATGTCTTCAACTAAAGACTCTAATTTAGCACGCGTTACTTTGATATTCATGTGCTTAGGACCACTGCCATCAGCAGTGATGTAAGGTAAGTTAACATCAGTTTGCTGTGCTGAAGAAAGCTCACATTTTGCTTTTTCTGCTGCTTCTTTCAAACGTTGCATTGCAAGTGGATCAGTTGTTAAATCCATGCCTTGGTCTTTCTTGAATTCAGCGACAAGATAGTTGATTAAACGGTTATCAAAATCTTCACCACCTAAGTGGGTATCGCCGTTAGTCGCTAATACTTCAAACGTGTGCTCGCCTTCAACTTCATCAATTTCAATAATTGAAATATCGAAAGTACCACCACCTAAATCGTAAACCGCAATAACTTTATCGCCTTCTTGCTTGTCCATGCCGTAAGCAAGGGCAGCAGCAGTTGGCTCATTGATAATACGTTTAACTTCAAGACCCGCAATACGACCAGCATCTTTAGTAGCTTGACGTTGTGAATCGTTAAAGTAAGCAGGAACCGTGATTACAGCTTCTGTAACTGCTTCACCTAAAAAGTCTTCTGCTGTTTTTTTCATTTTCTTTAAAACTTCAGCTGAAACTTGTGGTGGCGCAACGTTCTTATCACGCGTAGTAACCCAAGCATCACCATTGTCAGCTTTAACAATACCAAATGGCATGATTTTAATATCACGCTGAACTTCTTCGTCTTCAAAGCGACGACCAATTAAACGCTTAATAGCATATAATGTATTTTTTGGGTTTGTTACAGATTGACGTTTAGCAGGTTGACCAACTAATGTTTCGCCTTCTTCTGTATATGCAATAATTGAAGGTGTTGTACGATCGCCTTCTGCATTTTCAATTACACGTGCTTTTCCGCCATCTAGTACAGCAACACAAGAGTTTGTTGTCCCTAGGTCAATACCGATTATTTTGCCCATCTTGAGGATCTCCGAATACTAATTAAAATAAAGCTTATTAAAGTAAGATTTTTTAATAAACCTGTTGATGAAACAAATAGTGGGGGCAGGAAAATTCTTTTCAACTATTTTGAAAGAAAAAAAGTAAATTTATTTCTTTATTTAGCTATTTATGAAGTTTTTTTGGTTCTTTTACTGAAATAAGGATAAAACACCTTAATAAAAAAGTTTTATCCTTAAAAACAAAAAAGCGGTAAGAAGTTTATGAGCAACTTCTTACCGCTTTTTATTATGTTTTTTTATTATGCTGTAGTATCAACTGCCGGAGCAGATTTAGAGACCATCACCATCGCTGGACGAATTAAACGACCATTGAGCTCATAGCCTTTTTGCATAACAGCAATAACGGTATTAGGCGCAACGCCTGCAACTTCTTGCATTGACATCGCTTGATGCAATTCAGGGTTAAAAGGTTCATTTTGTGGGTCAACACCTTTAACACCAAACTTCTCTAAAGAAGCAATTAAGCCTTGAAGGGTTAATTCAACACCTTCAATAATAGCGGTATTACTTTCATCTTCTTTATCAATATTCTCTAAAGCGCGTTCTAAATTATCAACTGAAACCAACATTTCAGCAGCAAATTTTTCTAAAGCAAACTTACGTGCTTTATCCACGTCTTGTGCGCTACGACGGCGAATATTATCAACTTCTGCTTTAGCACGAACAACAGAATCTTTTTGATCAGCAATGGTCGTTTGTGCTGAAGAAAGACTGAGTTCAAGCTCATTGATTTTTTCTTGCTCTTCGCTAATTACGTCATGTGCAAAAACATGTTGTACTTCAACTTGCTCTTCAGCTTGATCAATAATTTCTTGTGCCAAAGTTTCTTCAGGCGTTAAAGCTTCAGTTGATGGTTTAGCGGTATTTTTATTTTCTGTTGACTCATTAGTCATGAAAGCTCCAAAATAAACTAATAGTATATTTAACAATATAAGGGTTATATAAATCTGATAACCGTAATTATGGGGACTTCTTGCTACGTTTCAAGCATTAATGCCTATTTAATTAACTTTGTTTACACTCAGAGCTTGTTAGCACCTTCAAAAAATAGCATATCTTTTATATAGACATCCTATATTAAAGAAAGTAACTGAGGTTATCGAATCGCTGACCAACGCATAAAGGGCAAGTTTAAGCGGCTACAGGCTACGTTGTTGGTTTGATCAAAAAAAGACCATTATCTTCAATCAGCACCTTACCTTGAAGCTATTGAAATTCACTGAGCGCGAAAAATTGGCTTAAATAGCTATAAAGTAAATCATTTATAAAAAGTCAACTTTACAAGCCATTAAAATACAGCGAAACTGTTATTAACCCTAAGACACAAACAATTTACAGTGTAAACATGAGTAAAATTTTTAATACCATAGGTTTAATTGGCAAACCAAACCATGAAGGAGCAAGCGCAACAATTACCGCGCTTTATCAATTTCTGACAGAACAAAAGTACAAGGTATTAATTGAAAGCTCTGTTGCTCCTTCGATTGATATCGACGAGCTCGCTGTTAATACCTTAATGGAGATTGGTGAACAAGCTGATCTCGCAATTGTCGTTGGTGGTGACGGTTACATGTTAGGTGCTGCGCGCGTATTATCGTGCTACGACGTTGGTGTTATAGGGGTAAACAGAGGTAATTTAGGCTTTCTTACTGATTTATCACCTGATGAATTACTTGAACCTCTACAAGAAATTCTACAAGGTAAATCTCGCTGTGAACAACGTTTTATTATAGAAGCCGAAGTTTATCGTCATGGTAAGTTGAAAAGCTCAAACAGTGCCGTAAATGAAGCGGTACTTCATGCCGGAAAAGTTGCCAGCATGATTGAATTTGAAGTTTATATTGATGGTAGCTTTATGTTTAGTCAGCGCTCTGACGGCCTAATAGTATCAACACCTACGGGGTCAACTGCCTATTCAATGTCTGCAGGCGGCCCTATTCTGACGCCTAATTTAAATGCTTTATCTTTAGTTCCCATGTTCCCACATACTCTGACTAGCCGACCAATAGTCGTTGACGGTAACAGTGAAATAAAATTGGTGCTCGCCAATGAAAATTATGAAAACTTACAAGTAAGCTGTGATGGCCACGTAATATTGGCTGTTATGCCTGGCGATGAAGTTATTATCAGGAAAAGTGCATACACCCTTCGATTAATCCATCCTCTCGATCATGACTACTTTAATGTACTGCGCAGTAAATTAGGCTGGGGCAATAAACTTTATTAATTTTTAATAAATTCAACCTGTTGAATTTTTATGCGATTAACACTTGCACAAAACCAATTTACTGTATAAATTAACAGTTATATATTTATACAGTAATTTGGCTTCGAAATGCTTTTACAACTTAACATTCAAAACTTCGCAATTGTCCGATCTTTAGATATAGATTGGCGCAAAGGTATGACAACAATTACCGGAGAAACAGGCGCAGGTAAATCGATAGCGATTGATGCCTTAGGTTTATGTTTAGGTGATAGAGCGTTGACTAACGTTGTAAGGCCAAATACTAAAAAAGCAGAGTTAGCGGCTACCTTTGATATTAAGAAAAATATTTCTGCACAAAAATGGCTGAAAAACAACGACCTTTCCCTTACTGATGAACACGACCCTGAGCAAGATTACGAATGTATTTTACGCCGAGTAATATCGGCAGAGGGCCGTTCAAAAGCTTATATAAATGGCAGCCAAGTACCGCTTACTCAACTTAAAGATATTGCACAATTTTTAATAAGTATTCATGGCCAACATGACCATCAACTCATTGTAAAGCCAGCACAACAACGAAAAATACTTGATGAATATGCCGATCATCAGCATTTATTAGACGACGTTCAATATTATTATCAGCAGTGGCGGAATCTCCAAACAGAATTAAAGAAGTTGCAAGAAAGCAAAGAACAACGTGAAGCTAAACTGCAATTATTACAATACCAAGTAAATGAGTTAGACGAATTTTCATTGCAGATGGGAGAATTTGAAACGTTAGAAAGTGATTACAAGCGTCATAGTAACGGTCAGACCTTATTAAGTGGTGTATTGAAATCATTGCAGGTCTTATCTGAAAATGAAGATTTCAATATCACAGATAGCCTGAGAACTCATTGTGAACAATTGAATGACTTAGCCCATATGGATCCAAACTTAGCTGACATAGCAAAAACATTAGCAGAAGCACTGATTCAAATTGAAGATGCAAACGATGAGCTAAAGCATTACTACGATAGACTTGAACTTGACCCAGAAGCTTATCAAATGATTGAAGACCGCTATTCACAGGCGATTCAATTAGCTAAAAAACATCAAGTTGCACCTGAACACATACCCACATTGCATATAGAAATTAAACAAGCGTTGAACTTAATAAACTCAGACGGTTCAAGATTAGACACTGCCTATGTCGACATTGAAAAAGCTAAAGCCCATTATCTACAGTCGGCAAAAACGTTATCAACATCAAGAATAAAGTCAGCTAAAATAATGAGTAAAAAGATTACACTTAGCATGAAAGAACTCAATATGAACAATGGCGTATTTGAAGTTTCAGTCAATCAAATTGAAGTTGAGACATTATCACCGTTCGGGCTTGATGAAATAAACTTTTTAATCAGCCTTAACCCAGGTCAAAAATTAGAAGCGATGAATAAAGTTGCTTCAGGTGGTGAGTTATCACGCATTAGCTTAGCGATGCAGGTAATATTAGCTGATAAAGTTATTACGCCAACACTCATATTTGACGAAGTTGATGTAGGCATCAGTGGTCCGACAGCGGCAATGGTGGGTAGTAAACTGCAAGAGCTAGCAAAAAACACCCAAGTAATATGCGTTACTCATTTACCCCAAGTAGCCTGCAAAGGACATCAGCAGTTATTTGTCAGTAAATTAACAGATGGAGAATTTACTGAAACAAAAGTGACGGAACTAAGTGAGAATGGTAGAGTCCAAGAAATTGCTCGCTTATTAGCGGGAAATAAAATTACTGATAATAGCTTAGCTAACGCACAAGAGTTGCTTGCCGGTTAATAATACAATTTAACTTAAAGCAGATACGTGTCATTAAATAAACAGGTACAAAATAAATTGAAAATAGTTTTGTATCTGTCCGCTTGCTTAGTTATTATCCCTTCTTGAACTTATTAGGATAAATGAATAATCATGTTGTTTCGTATTTTAGCCCTTACTATCGCCTTATCTCTTTCTGCCTGCTCAAGCTGGGTTTTTCGTATTGACATTCCTCAAGGGAATTTTTTAGAGCAAAAGGATATTGATAAACTTCAAATAGGTATGAGTAAAGAACAAGTAAAATTTGTATTAGGTAGCCCCGTTGTTGTCGATGCATTTAACAACGACACTTGGCACTATATTTACTCATTAAAATCAGGGCGAAGTGAAGAACTAAACATTCAGAAAAAGTTTATTCTATCTTTCGACCAAGACTCATTAATTAGTGCTGAAGGTGACTTTGAATTAGCTGAAAGTTTTTATGTGCCTATGGTTAACTAATTAGCACTGTACTTTTAGTTCAATAAAAAAACGGCCTTAACAGCCGTTTTTTTTAATTTTAATTTTGCAGTAAATTTTTTAGCTGGCCTTATTTCGTCGAGGATCAACTCGACCACCCGTAACTTTATCTGCACGCCCTTCATCTTTTGCTTTTTCAGCTCGGCGTTTTCTAACCTCTTTAGGGTCAGCAATTAAAGGTCGATAAATTTCAATACGATCTAAATCTCGTAATTTATCCGTTAATTTAGCGGCGCGGTTCCAAATACCAACGTTATTGACCGTTAAGTCAATTTCTTCAAAAACCTTTAAAATACCAGACGCTATAATTGCCTCTTCCAATAGAGTTCCCTCATCAACCAACAGTGTCATTAATTCTTGCCGATTGGGTAAGCCATATACAACTTCTATTTGAATTTTACTTTGTACCGGTTCTTGCTCAGTTATTATGCTATCAACCATTAGAATGATAAACCTCTTTAGCTCTTTGTGTAAAAGCTTGTACCATATTATTTGTTAAGCTTGTAAAAACACGGCCAAAGGCCAAATCGAATACTTTACTCGAAAACTCATACTCTAAATGCAAACTTATCTTACAAGCTTCTTCAGATAATTCAGTGAGTTGCCAGTAACCCGATAACTTTTTAAAGGGACCGTCAACTAAATCAAGTTGTACTTTATTATCACCAATCAAGGTATTCTTGGTGGTAAACCATTTTTTTAGTACCCCCTTCGAAACCATCAAAGCAGCAGTAACTTCATTACCTTGCTGAGAAATTATCTTACTGTCACCACAATTTGGAATAAACTGAGGATAAGCGACAATGTCATTAATTAACTGATACATTTGCTCAACGCTATACATCACTAAAGCGCTGCGACTAATTACGGGCATTTATTTTCCTCAACTTTAAAGGGTAATGATAACAAAGCCGTGAGCAAAAGGCATTAAACAGAAAAATTGAAATTAATCATTCAAATATCAATAATTCTCCGTATAATGTTTGCGATTGCTATTTTTGATGGCAAACAAAATGGAAATATAATGGCACAGAAAAAAAAATCAAACAGCAATACTATTGCGTTAAACAAAAAAGCTCGTCATAACTATTCTTTAACTGATAAGTTTGAAGGTGGGATGAGCCTGCAGGGTTGGGAAATTAAAAGTATCCGTAGCGGAAAAGTTAATATTTCTGATTGTTATGTACACGTAAAAAACGGTGAAGCTTATTTACTGGGTGCTGAAATAATGCCGCTCAATGCTGCTTCTAGTCACGTAGTATGCGAACCTAATCGTGACCGCAAGTTACTGTTGAATCGACGCGAATTAGAGAAAATAACCGCCGCTGTAGAGCGTGATGGTTATTCATTAATTGCCACGGCGATGTATTGGAAAGCAAATTGGGTCAAACTCGAATTTTATTTGGGTAAAGGTAAGAAAGACCATGATAAGCGTTCTGATATCAAAGACAGAGAATGGGCTGTTGATAAAGGCCGATTAATGAAAAATAAGAATTTAGATCGATAACAAGTTAACAATTAACACGTTGTTTATTTAAAAGAAGCGCTGTACAATGCGCTTTATAGACTGAATAAGTTTATAATTAAGATGTAAAAACTTTGGGGCGGATCTAGGATTCGACAAGATTCATGAAACCCGAGGTGCATGCCCAGGGGCGGTTTGCCTGGTAAAAAGCCGCAAAACTATAATTGCAAACGACGATACGTTCGCACTAGCCGCTTAGGCTAGCCATCGCCTCAAAAATTCTCCTATTGTTTAGAGGATCGATGGTCACCCCAAATAGGATAGCGAGGGAAGCACGCTTAAGGCTGAACCGCGAAATAGTATTAAGCTCACCATGACGAAGCCTGTCGGTTGGCGTCTAATTGGTTAAACAAATAATCGACTAAGCATGTAGTACCAAGGATGTAGGCTTTTTGGACGGGGGTTCGATTCCCCCCCGCTCCACCACACAATACCCTTTACAATCAATAGGTTGTAAAGGGTTTTTTATTTTGGTACCAGAAAAATACCATACAAAAAACTTCCCCACAAACCCAAACAATATTCAATCATATAAATGCCTTAGATTTATATATTATGTTGCTAAAAAAAATATACATAAATTATTTTTTTAGAACAAAAATCAGAATTAAATTATCCGAAGTGCATTAATATTCTTTTGGCTATAGTTCAAATTTACTTAAACGTTGCTGATTTAATGGAGATTCCTCTCCAATCTCTTGCAATGCGTTTCTTGTATTTTTCAATAATATATCATTACTTATACCTAATTTAAGGCATACTCGAATATAATCAACTAAATCCTCAGCCTTAAAGCTTTTAAACATCTTCTTTAGGTCATCTTTGCTAATAACAGCTAGTATGTCAGCATCTTCCTTATTCCAACTATTACTCTTTCTCCATCGCTCTAGTATAATTATAGGGGTTTGAACTTGCTTTACTTGGTTGTATGCATCTTGCAATTTACTTCTAAACTCCTCACCTTCAACACCAAAGGGATGATATTCCATAGAGTCCATGTTTAGCATTTCAGGCTTATCTTTCATTGCATCAATATAATAATTTATTAAATCATCTGCCGTATCTGTATCGCCTAACTGTCTAATCAACTGAACAGATTTACTATACTGTGAACAGGAAAGGTCTTTAACTGAAATTTTTAAGCCTTTTTCAAATGCAGCTATAATTTCATCAGTATTATCATCAAAGGAAGAGTGAAATAAATCCCATGCCTTAGATAGTTCGTCACATCGTTCTTTTGCTTCAAGCTCATTTTGCCTAGCATTACACAAAACAAACCACTTTTCTGTGTCAACAAAACCTTGCTCAATACTTTCAGCAATAACTATATCTAGTTCATCTGTATATAAATAACCATAATCATTCAACTTAGCATTCCATCTTTTTACAACGTCTTCATCAATACCATTTACCGCCTCTCGAATACCTTTTTGTTTTAAGAAGTTAAAGTCTGGGATGGAGTCATCATTAGTACGAGTGTAATAGCACCAACAAAAAATAATTGCAGATTGAACAGTTTGAGATTTAATTTCCTCATGATATGAACCAATTGGAGACAAAACATTTTGTATATGTCGCTCTATTTTTTTAAGTACCCTAATATTCTTAATATTCAATTTAAGACAACATTCTCTTATATATTGGTATTGCTCTTGATCTTCAATAGCCAAATCGAAACACTCTTCTGCACTAGGGTCAAAATGGAGTTGTTTATCAATTATCTTTTCTTTGTATTTAAAATAATCAGTAAGATCTTTGGCATCTTCATTGAGGAGAATAACTACCTTGCAATCTTTTTGCTCTTTGAGAAACGAAACTAAACCCAAGAAATCTTTAATATTTAAGCCTGCACTATGCCGTTCAATATCATCGAAACAAATGATACTTTTATTTAGTGATAAAAAAGAAATAGAATCGAAGGCGTTTTCCAAACCTGAACCTAACCCTTTTAGAGCAACATCTGCCAAAGGTTTGGCAATCACTTTTAAATAATCTGTAGATTTTCTACCTAACTGTTTGGCTATGCTCTGGTAGTTATGCCTAAAAGTATTGATTCCTGGTTTTTGGTCAACTATTTTAGTGTCTAGAGTATTGTTGAAAATAGCTCGTTTTAATTCTTCTAACGAGTTGACACCAAAAAGTGATACATAAGCGTATGTTTTGAAGGCGATATCCTCTTTAAACTCAACAATAAACTTATTCCAGCTATACGTTTTACCAATTCCCCATAAGCCATTGATTGCCATGACTTCGGGCTCAGAACTTTTGAGGAAAAGGTTAACTTGATTTTTAACTAAATTGACTGACATTACTTATCCCTAAGATTTAAATTTCAATAGATTAGCATGGATTTTATACGGTACAAATATGTCCACTTTAATATAAATTAAACTGGTTGTTTTCTTGTAACATAGAGAGTTATTAATCATATTTATAACATGTTATAAACAAGGCTAGTAGAGAGCTTAAAAATACTTTACCCCCGTATTACTAGACGCGGGTGTGAAAAAAGGCACATATCGGTGACTTAACTGCAAAAGGTATACACACACAATCTAAATCTGATTAAAACAGTAAATGTCGCATTCGATACAATAAGCAATTATATGTGGTAGTACATTTGGATTATATTTTGTATCTCTAAAGTATTACTCAATTTCAGCTGATTATTAAGAATTTGGCACTTGTTGTATAAAATCACTAAATATCTTTTTTCCATTTTCAATATTATCATTGTATATTTCTAGATATTCATCAGGGGAAATATCTAAGTCGAGCTCATCGCGTACAGCTAATATAGCATCTGGCATTTTAGCTGAAACTTCAAAAAATTTATTCATGCATTTTTGAGCATACTCTAAGTGCTCTTTACTCTGAACTTCCCATAATGCATCTATTTTTTTAGAATATATTTTAATTTGGTCATTTTCATAATCTATAGATCGATTAATAGTATCCCAAAGAACTTGTTCAGAATTACCTTGTATATTCAAGTTTTTCATTATAGATAAATACCGTTCTACTTCAGCATTCGCTTTATCACGCACCTTCTCATTAATCGCAATTAAGTTTTTTCGTTGAATTAATGGGCTTCGCCCCAACATCAGAGTAAATATAGCTTCTCCGATGGAGCTCATTATCATGGTTACAGCTTTTACTGTTTTACCAGAACCTACTATTTGTACCTTTGCTATTTTCCCTGCTTCCGCCGAAAAATTAGCAGTTATTATTTCTACATCAATATTCAGGTCTGAAAAGTTAGCTACTATGTTTTGAGCTTTAGTAATGGCTTCAGCGGCCTCCATATAAACTTCTTTCTTTATCGACTTCTCTCTTTCAATAGCTGCAATTTTTATTTGATTATTACTTCTTATTTCTTCTAAAACTTCAGCGTAACCAGCTTTAACGGATTCAATTGTATTAGTAATATTTTCTATATCTTCCTGAGTGGCTAAGTTCTTTCCTTTTTGAGATAAATATCCCGGTAAGAAGTACTTAATTAGAAAAAATACAATTGTACCAGCGACCACAGCTTCAAAACCATATCGAAGTAGAAAGTTTAAAATAGATTCAAACTGATCAGATGTCATTGAATTCACTTGTTTTCCTTACAGAATTTTATTGATAAGTTTCAGTATTATGTATTAGAAAATATATGGCAAATCATTTCAAGGTTAACATCAGGAATACCTCAAAGTAGAACTTAGAAAACAATCACCAAATTAGGAGTTTGAATAATTTATAAGGCTAACTAGTGACAAATTATGGATCACGTTAATAAATTATATCAACGAGGCAAACTAAGAACGACATTATGCGTGTCAGACTTTTTCATAATATTAAGCAGTTCATAAAATTCAGCGAGTTCTTCTGGAGTAGCTGTTAGGGACAGTGTTTTTTCAGAGAGGATATTCATCCGTTCAATTTCTATAGTCGTCATAATTAACAATCCCTGTTATTTGTTGTGTTAATTGTATGTTAAAAACTGAAAATAACAAGTTATGGCTGGAAGCGAGTAAAATGGTAGGAGTTATACCCCGTAATACAGTACGGGGTATTTTTTACTATTTGTTGAGTCCCTCCCGCAAGCGGGTCCCTCCCTTCCAAATAATAAAAAAAGGCGAGTAAAAAACAAAAAAGCCTCTTACTAGAGGCTAAAAGCTATTTTTTAAGAGAAGTTTTGCAGGACGGCAACGGTTGATTTTAAAAATGGCTTTGCACCGCATTAAATATGACAGGAAATCAATTTAACACTGTACGCCCTAGAATGTATTTTTTGCTAAAAGTAAAAAGACTCCCCGATAATCGCAAGCTAATTTGCTCACGATAAAACAAAGCAGTTTATATCTGCGATGCTAAGACAACCTTAATTACTCGCGAGCTCTCCAACAACAGGAACACCAGCTCCCTGCCTTGGCGCATCACACGTGATAAAATCTTCATAATCTAAATATTTAATTTGCACCGCGCATTCAGTTAAGACCCTGACATCATAACCAGCGAGTAACAAATCAACGCTTTTTAATGTAAAAACATGCTGCCCATTTTGATTCGCTGAAAAGTAAACGACCTTTGTATTCCTTCCGTTCTCTTTATATTCTGCATAACCTGAAATAGACAAATTGATTTTATAAAAAGGATGATACTTTTTAGACTCTTTTAACATGCTTGAGTATTCTTTTTCTCTAGCGGTTAATCGTTTAGCTGTTTTTTTATCAGTGACTTTTGTGTCTATGGGTAAATCACTTTTTAACGTTGGGTTTTCAGCTTCAACGAAAGGTAGTTCTTCACTCTTTGTTTTTTCTTCAATATCGGTAAAGGCTTTTGTGAAAATAAAAATAGCAAAGATAAAAAAGCACACAGAAGCTTTAATTGACCAATGTGAATACCACGTTTTTATGTCTGCTGATTTTGACTCATCCACGCTAACATCTGATTTTGTGTGAGATTGATAGAAAGCAAAATACTTTTTTTCATAGGTTCTTTCATGTGTGGCAACTTCTGATGCTTTAGAGCTGGACGCCCCATCGTGCACTTTTAAAATATATTTATCATCTTGACCCATCATCGACTTTTTAATCGCCCGATAATGATTTTGGATCATGTCTCTAATATCTCTATTCACTTTTCTAAAGTTTTGAGTGATTAGCATAATGTCAAAACCGTAGTGCCTGTGCATTGAGTAAAATTCACATAGCGCTTTGTCGGTTCCTTGCATTGGCATGGCTAAATGACATTCATCTATAAAAAAATAAACCTTCTGGCCTTTATCATTTTGCCAATCTTCATATTGTAAATAGTGCTCTTTTTGTGAAAAAGGACGTTCGCCGCCATAGTTATGGAACTGGCCATCAACGACAACAATCAACTCTCGACAATATTCGCCATACACTGAGCAAAAATGTTCAATGTTTAAAGGTAAATTAGTCACCACCTTTCTTTTTTCAACGGTAATGACTTTTATAATATGCGTAACAACAGCCTCGTAAGATTTACCGCCCCCAGGCTTTCCCGAAATTCCATTTAACATATTATGAGCCCCATCTTACAAACGGTATAAGTTGAAGTAAAAAGCGAATACCTAAACACGTTATTACCATCCCCATTGCTTCACTAATGCCAATAATAGACATGGTATGGGCTGTCTGACTTGGTAACGCGCTGATGTACTGAGCAACACTTAAGCCTGACATTAACGAGCCAACACCCTCTAAAATAAGAATGCCAACCGTAAAAAGTTGCTCCATTAACCAGTAAAAAAGGTCTTTCAACATATCAAAAACAGATAAAACCAACTGCCAACTAAAATCGACAAAGCTGTTCCACATTTCAACGAAAAAATTAAGCATTTTCTTCCCCTATGTATTGGTAAAATTGAAACCATCTATAAGCCTCAACATGCGCATCTAATAAAATCATATTAACCACCAAACAAAATACGACGGCAAAGGAACACCGCAGATATTAAGATAAATATTTTTATCGCTGGAAAGGTTCTTGGGTCAATATCGAAATTGTGACAACCAAAGTTACCCATACCCCCTAAATCGAAACACATATCATAAGTTGCACTTGAGCCGCCGACACTGATTTGAAACTGTTCTAAAAAGGTAAAAAACTGGGTGCTTTGAACTTCTGCCATTTTTGCATCAACTACACCTTGTAAACCTTCTGGGTAGTCTGTTTCCCAAAAGCCTTTTAAACCCCCTTTAGGTTTATCTTGTTTGTAGGTTCCGACTTCTGTTATTGACTCTTTTATGTCTGATACATCTTTTGCCAAAAACTTTAAATCATTGTTAAGCATGTCAACGCCCTGACCTATTTCAGATAATTCTGCATTGCCCTTTTTTAACTCGTTAACAACGGGCGAAAGGTCAATGTCTATCTCCCCTTCTTTGGGTTTTGATAGGTCGATGGAATCATCAACACCATCACCATCGTTATCTAAATCGAGTTCATTTCTAACACCATCACCATCGACATCAGGGTCGAGATAATCAGGTACACCGTCACCATCTCTATCCGCATCAATACAAACAAAAGTACCGTTAACAGTTCCGCAGCCTTCATTACAGTTGCCGTACATATCGCAAACATCTTCTCTTTTTTCTGGGCATATCATTCCAGTACCGCCCCAAGGTTTACAGGTATCTTCTGAATTAGTTGGTGTTGTGGTGGTTTCTGGATCACCATCTATATCAGGGAATAAATCAGTGTAACAATCACCTTCTAAATCCAATTCATAAGCATTAACACCATTGCCAACATCGACAGATTTATACTTACATTGAGAGCCATTTGATGTGGTGAAACAACCTATTGGAGCCGTAACAGGAACAGCTAGAAATTGATTTGTTGAATTCAAGTTACAATCATCAACTAAATTTGCTTGAGCTGGGTCGTAACAGCCTTCAATATCACCCGTTTCATTCATAACTGGTGAAACATAACTAGGAAATGATTCAGGAGGGCAAAGGGTTAAAGGTTCTGTTAAAAAACCAAACCAACGGCTAATGTAAGCTGTTTGAGGCTCTGAATATTTATCATCTTCATATAAGCAAAAATTCTTAATATCATTGTTACCTGCGACTTCCCAACAATCATATAAATCAACGTCAGGTAAATTCGCTTGTCCTATGCCCACACATTCACTCGCTGACATTCTTTCATCTGAATTGCCAGTAAGGGAAGTATTACAGTAACCCGTATCAATATCGGTGGTTTTCGGTGCTTGAACATCGACAGTGCCATCTTGAAAAATATCAGCATGTAAAAAAAAAGGCGCTACCAATAAAGACAGCGCCATAATTAAAATTTTCATTTTTTAACCCTTTAACCAAGTGCAGAGCAAACTTCTTTGGCACACATCGCGCCAAGCATTACTATGCAGACATGAAAAAGGGCGAGCATAATACCCGCCATTTCAATTAAGCCGCCGCGATTGCACGTTTAGCTAAACCAATGCCTTTAAAAGCAAGGTAAACGCCAACGATTAAAACGCCTGTTGCACCAACGAATGTTGCTACTGTACTTATATCTACTGCTGTGAAAATATCACCCATTTTTTCTCTCCAAAATTTACAGTTATATGGACAAAATTGTCCGTTTTATTCTGTTTCAGAAGCCCCCGAAACGAGAATCTTTTTATATCAATTTGATGGTTTTTTTAGCGGTTCTAATAACATAAGAAAACCACCAAAAAGATAAATAGGTTCCAAAGCCCCAAGTAAAACTAATGGCAATATCTGCTGATGTAATTTCACCAAGGTCAACATTCATATTGTTATAATCGGTCTTTGAAAGTAAAACCAAGCCACTAGGGCAAGTCTCTACTGATGTACTGTCAATGCTCAAATTTCCGTTACCATCTTCAATAAGGCAATAAGCCGCATCAACATTTGAAACGAAGACAAACAACGTCAAAAAAATAAAAATCTTCAATTTATTGTTTGACGTGTTCATCATCATTAAGCGCCTTTAAAGTTCTTTAACGAAAGCGTGAAATGTTCTTTTAACTGAGCATCAACAGGCGTTATTTCAATGACTTCATTTTCAAACGTGTCGTCATTAAAAGAGAATTTGAGGTCGTATTGCTTGTCCCCCACGAACGCTTGAGAATCAATTAACAGATGCGCGTATTTCGCGTTAATCGAGATGGCTTCCTTGCCAAAAGGGGTTGACGTAGTACGACCCGCCGCTTTACGTTGAAACTTAGGCGAATCAACCGCCTCTAAGGGATACAACACTTCTAATTTTGCATTTTCAATATGTGGGTTTTTAGATTCAGGAAAACGCGTAATACCAATACCAGCAATTACAATAGCCATTTTTTAACACTCCAGTGCATGATTAATTAATTTCTTATACGTGGGAGGAATTCCCAATTTGTCACCCAATACTTCATCAGGTAGGAGTAAGCCGAAGGCTTTAGAAATATCACCGCCAACTAACTCAATAACATCACCCAAAGCACGACCCGCCGCATGACGAAACCAACGAACGCGACTGGCTAATTCTAAACAAGCCTCTTTCGTTGGAGACATGGACTTAGTACGAATACCTTGTGTATTTTCCATACTTTGAGAAAAAACATTAATACCGGCAAAGGTAGCGTCAACATCAAGCAAACAATCAACAGACCATTTTTTTAATTCAACCTCAGAGCGATACCAATTAAGGTCTTCATTCACAATTTTTTGTTCTAATTTCTTATTGTAAATACGCCAATAAATAGGGCTTGTGCGTTTACCCACCGTGACCATTTCAACATCAAAGTTTTTTTGAAAGTCTTTGGTATAGGTATATTCACTGGCGTTTTTAAAGACAGACATAATGCCGCCCT
Organism: Colwellia sp. Bg11-12; assembly: GCF_014076955.1. Classification (NCBI taxonomy): domain Bacteria; kingdom Pseudomonadati; phylum Pseudomonadota; class Gammaproteobacteria; order Alteromonadales; family Colwelliaceae; genus Colwellia; species Colwellia sp. Bg11-12. The sequence continues at coordinate 6,207 of NZ_JACGUZ010000022.1, read as the reverse complement.
TACCTGTTCTAAATGCGCCATCTCTATAAGCTTTATCCGCATAATCACAATCAAAAATGCCGTCATAATCATCACTTGCCAAATCAACACGCGATAAAAAAGAAATAGATAAAACGCTATTAAGCCAATGATGAAGTTTAAATTTATCGGTATAGCCAAATAAGTTTTTACACCCTAAACCAGAAATTTGAATGTATGCAGTATCACGTTGACCACCCAGACCAATAAAGCCAACATCAACACCCGTTTGTGATTTCATCGTTAGCGAGTTGCTATAACCATGAAAACCTTTGTCTCTCGGTGCGGAAAGGGTAAAACCGAGAACATGATCAACAAAAATCTTAAGGGTTCTAAAATAGAAATCTGACAGTTGCTTTTTAACAAAGAGTGCATGTCTTTCAATTTCTTCCAATGACTTACCCTCAGAGTTTTCAACCTTGGGAGGCAATGGGAAATAAGGTTGGTTTTTAGGGCTGTAACCTGCAAAACCCGCTTTATGACAATGACGAAGCTGTGACAATGGAAAACTAAAAGCTAAGTGGTCAACAATGACATTGTCTTTTTTTGCGATAAGGCGCTTACTAATTAGTTCATCAGCCAGAGGTGATAAAGCATTGTTTATAACATTTTTCATATGACCCCCTTTTGAACTAATTGTCGGTAATTTGAATCCGTGATTTCTACTACGTCTGAATTACCCATTTCATACGAAACCCACTGTTTGAATTTAGACAGTGACGAAAAGTAGTTATATTGGCGTTCACCTGAATCATCATCATGTGTTGAGTTAACGCCTAAAACCCTTTCGTATTCGTAATAGATAATCATTTAAGTCACTTAATAAATTTCTTTATTTTTAAACTACAAGCTGAGCTTCGGCACGAATGGCGAGCATGTTTATAAATGTTTTTTCACGTGCTTTTAGTTTTTTACGAATGGGTAAACGCCCTTGATGAACCTGTTGGCGAACGTTGCCTGTAGTGTCGTTAGTAATACGTGCGTAGTCTTCTACACTTAGAAAAGGGAGGTTTGCACATACGATATCGCGCTTTAGTGTTTCAAATTGTCCGTCAGTAAGTGTAATATTGTTCGTTAACATAACTATTCGCCCCAAAACATACAAAAAGTTACTTTGAGTAACTCGATGACAGAATAGTAAACGAACAAAAAGTTACTTTCAAGACTTTTTGTTACTTTATATTGGGTTTTTTGATATGCAGATGATTTCTAAAGATATTTTTTCAAGGTTGCTGAGTACATCAGGAATTACTACGTTAACAGCCCTATCAAATGATCTTGGCTATAACGAGAACTGGGGAACAACCACACGAAAAAGAGGAAGCATTCCATATGAAGCCTGCTCTAAGGTGTCGCAAAAATTTAATGTATCTATGGATTATCTTTTATATGGGATTGATAATGCTAGAAAAAAAATGGATATAAATGAATTAAAAGTATCAGTGACAGAAGGCATTTTTGCGGCTGTGCAGCAAGAAATGATCACATTAAATAAAGGGGTAAAAATATCAACTATGGCAAATATGATTACAAATGAAATAATAGAAAATTGCGATATTGAAACACAAGAGAACATAAAGAAAGCTATTTAATATTATCAATAGACTTTAAATGTATAACTTTATTAATTTTACTTTTAGTACTTTCTTCAATAGCTTTAAGGGCATTACTTTCCCAATCACGTAAATAGCTAATTCTATAATCAGGATTAATATTTTTTATTTCAAAATAACGCTCCAACAACTGTTTTTCATTGTGAATATAATAATTTTTTTCGTACTTTACTGCTTTCAAAACAGTAAATATGATTACAAGGATAAACGTCCAAATGGCAATTTCCATTTAATTATGCCTCCATAAGCAAGTACACAAATACTTAAAAAATACAGTGTTAAAGTAAACACTGAGTGTGTATTTATTAACCACATTATATTTTCATCGGAATCAAATATTACAACCCTAACTCTATGTATAACCATAAAACTTATTGCTATTAATATATAAAGTCCATAAATCAATAACGTTGTTTTTTCATGTCTAATCCTAAAATACCGATGAATGATTAAAGAGATAAGCAACAATATTAAAACTTGAAATGCCGCTCCTAAATAAAATGTATAAAAATCTAAAGCTTCTTTTAAGTATTGATTGAATAAACAGTTAACTAATGCAATTGTTGCAATTATTAAGTTGGATTGATTGATATGCTTATTTCTATAACTAAATAAAAAACAGACAAAATATCCTGCCAAATAAAACTTAGCAATAAAATAACCTAACTCTAAATTTATCATTATGGTTTAGTCGGTTTAGTTGGTCTATCTGGATGACCACCTCCATTATATAAAGCTTGTGCTTCTGGAGAGATATAAACACTGTCAGCTAAAGAGACTGTACTTTCAATAATATCTTGAGATTGAGTTTCTAATTTATCATCTTTTAGCTTCTCAACTTTAGTATGCTGTTGAGTAGAAATATTTGTGTGTATATCTTTAATATCCATAAATCACCTGAGCCTAAAACAAAAACACCACTAAATTAACATAATAATAACATTTATATTTACATAATATCTATGCAATAATTAAATTAGGTATTACATCAATCAACTATATATGGATATATATGCTTAAATTTTTATTGCCTCTCCTACTAATTTTCATTTCAAATACAACTCTTGCGAAGAAACCTACTTGTGATTTTGAAATGTCACAATTGAAACGTATTCAAGAAAAAATGAAAAAAGGAGGTTATGGCGAACGTACTAGAGATAAGGAGCGAGAACTACATAAAAAGTATCAAGATTGCAGAATAAATAAAAATAAATATACTGAAAATATTGAGATAAAAAACCAAAATAAAATAGAATACACACAAAAGCAAAAGCTGTACAAATCAGAAAAAAACAGCGTTTATAGGTCATCAAAATATAAAAAAGGTAAAGCTACTGCTAATGTTAAAGGACGATACCAAGGTCTTAAACAGGATGGTTGGATAAAGTATTATAAAACGCCTAAGCATTGTTTTAGACCAAAAAACACTTCTGTATTTGCTAAGTGCTTAAATCATAGAGATACCGAAGCAAAAAAGTTTGACGTAATTTGGGCAAAAAAAAATGCTCCACAAACTTTTAAACTTGGATAATAAATAACATGAAAAAACTTAAAAAAATTCAAGATGGTATTTGGAAAACTGACTCCGATAAAACCCCTTATCAATTAGACTGTCGTCCTAGAGGCAATAATGGAAAACGGTTTAAAAAGGCATTCTTAACACTAGGTGAAGCAAGACGTTTTTTGAACCATAAAATATCAGAACAAAATAATTTGAAGGAATGGGAACCTGACCCAGAAGACGATAGACGTTTAAGTGATTTAATAGAATTATGGAATAAACTCCATGGAAAAAGCTTGAATGATATTGGTAAAAGATTACCTAAAATGAAGGCAGCTTGTAAAAGCTTAGATAATCCAATAGCACGAAAACTAACCCCAACAGATTGGGCAAATTATCGAGCTGATAGGCTTGAAAAAGTTTCAATAAAAACTGTTAACAATGATCAAAGTTATATTAATGCAATGTTCAACGAGCTAATTAGATTAAACGAAATCAATACAAATCCAATTAAAAATATAAGATCACTAAAATACAAACAACCTGAAATGGGTTTCCTAGAACCATCTGAAATACCAATGCTATTAGAAGAATTAAAAAAATCTAGAAATAAAAGCACTTATTACGTAGCAAAAATTGCACTTTCAACAGGTGCAAGATGGAGTGAAGCTGAGAGCTTAACAGACAAACAAATATCTAATAACCGTATAACGTTTACCAATACAAAAGGTGGGAAGAATAGAACAATTCCAATATCACAAAAACTTGCCGATGAAATCCCAATGGTAAAAGGTAAGTTATTTACTAGCTGTATTGGGTCATTCAGAAAAGCAATTGCTAGGGCTGGTGTTAGATTACCTAAAGGTCAATCCACTCATGTATTAAGACATACATTTGCCAGTCACTTTATGATGAATGGCGGCAACATTCTGGTTTTACAACAAACCCTAGGTCATGCAAGCATCAACGACACTATGAAATATTCACACTTTAGCCAAACACATTTAGAGGATGTTATTAAATTTAACCCTCTTTATGAAGTGTACTAATTACGTCTAAAAAGAACCAAATTAGGACATTATAACTCACATGCTAAAATGTTGAGGAACGGAAGCAGCCAGCTGTTTTTTTTGTCCTTTTAAACGACTTGTTATACCTATTTCACGCCTATATTTATTTAAATCCGACTCAACTTAATATAGAGTCCTTATAAATGGATAGATTTCTACAACAATCCATCCATAGCTAAGCCTGTAGAATTAAATATATTATTAGTTTTCTACTTGTAGCGATGAAGGTTTTGTTCCACCATAAGCGTCTGCAGTGTATTCATATCATTCACTTTTTATTCATTACAGTACCAAGGATATCCATAGTATCCTTCATGTCTTGTGAAGAACCTTTGTAGGTATGAAGTCTGTCCATAGCATCAAATAATGAAATATCATTTGAATTAATACCAGCAAATTGTGTAAGAACCACAAGCGATTGAGTTTTGGCAATAACTGTAGCTTCATTTTTTATTAAATAGACCATAGTGATTGAAATAGTAATCAGTATCAAGGATACAGAAATTCTAGTAAAAGCATTTGCATACCTTTCAACCGTAATTGAGTTCCCAACTAGGTTATTAATTTTATTTTTTTCGTTAGTTATGATAAATTCCATCTTATCTTGAGCTTTAGATTCTATTGACATATTTAGATTCATTATTTCTTCTAATTTTTTAATGTCATAATTTAGTTCCGAACTTAAATCGCTAAGCATTTGATCTGTTAAAAGTAAATCTTCAACTATATCAATAATGTCATTTGCTCGTGTGGCCAAATCATTATGAGTGATATTTTCTATTTTTAATGTTTCTTTTACTGCCTCTAGTATCTTGCTATTTTCACTAGATGTGTAATAAAATTTGATTTTTTCCCCAAGTTCTCGATAATTAGGCATATACTTTATTGTATGAAATTCAGTGTTAGGAATACGCTCTACTTTATAGTAATCATCAAACTGTATAGCAAAACTTATATATGGATTTGAACCTGAACTATTAGTGTAATAGCTGAGAGTGATACTGTTTTTATCAAGTCCATTTTCTAATTTTTGTTTCATTTTTAAAATATAAAGGTTTATCTTCCTTTTATAGCTTTCTTCTGTCATTTCAGGGTTCATCTTTAAAATGAAGATATCTTCAAATATACTTTCTATATTAGCAATTATGTTTTTATCTAAAATTGTAGTTTCATCAAATTCAACGCTACTTGGATGGGTAACGTTTATATAAAAGAAAGACCAAAGAAATAAAATGCAAAAACATAAAGTAGCTATATAAAAGAATATACGGTTTCGGGAAGCTGATATCACATGTTTAAAACTATCAAAATTACTATCACCATCATTCATAGTTTCATTTTTTTTGTTTTTCATTGGTTCTACTTTATCGGTATTCATATCTTTCCTTTGATAAGCTAATATATTTTTAGAAGTAAAATTTACTCAACTATCTGCATACCAACGCCTCACTAAGAGGCAAATAATAGTTGTTTAAAATAAGCGACGAAGGAGCAAAACCAACTGTTATTTGTCCTTTTGAGTGACTAGTTAGCACTATTTTACACCCAAACTCGCTTTTGCTCATTGCCCCAACCTTCAGTTGACGTAATTAACCCTTCATGTTCATTAGTGCGTCTGAATCGAAACACCACTTTTTCTCGTTCGTTTCGCTTAACAACTCTAAAGCCTATTATAACTCCACCACAAAAAGACGGTTCATTTTGACCACTATGAAGATAAATATCCCCATCTATTAATTTTTGGGCATTTTCTAGAGTAACGATCCAAAAGCCACTTTCCCATTCATTTGATTCTTGGTCTACTAATTGAAAATTTTCTAATCGTTCGACGAAATGTATAGATGACATAAACATCCTTATTTGTAGTGCTAACAACTTATCATGGAGACTTCTTACTAATGTCCGTCCCATAAATTTAATTTAATTTAATTTAATTTAATTTATTTCTATTAATATTACATGATTTCAACAATTTAGAAACGATAAATATTTAGTTTTTATCACT
>NZ_JACGUZ010000021.1:0-590 GCF_014076955.1 Colwellia sp. Bg11-12 | reverse complement strand
AATTCGCAAGGACATTTTGTTTTTAGGTAATGCCCGAAGACTATATTGGCGTAAATGACGTAGGGCTTGGCGAAACACTCCAAAACCATATTTAGAAAATACAAACGCTAGATTAAATTGGCAAAGACTTTAAACAATTAAAACGAAGTGGCGATTACACCTAACGCCACATTAAGCGGCAAAAAATTGTTGGCTAAAATGTTGAACGAAGTGAAAACAGCCAACTGTTTTTTGTCCGTTTGAATGCCTTGTTATGCGATTTTTACATTACCACAAACCGTACAATTTATATAAATATTAGTAACATAAAATGCACGTTTAAAAAACTCACAGCATTGCGACACACTAAACCGTGAATTTTGAGCCACTAATGAAAAGTGAATTTATCACTTACCTACTTTGGCGAAAAACTATTTAACCAAAAACTGAAATAGATTTAATTACGCGTAAATAACCAGGATAAAAAAAAGGCAACTACCACAATTACATTTAATCGAATTCGCAATGCCGCATAACGCCCCATTAAGAGGCAAATAATAGTTGGCTAAAATAAGCGACGAAGGAGCAAATAGCCAGCTGTTATTTGTCCT
>NZ_JACGUZ010000020.1:0-2006 GCF_014076955.1 Colwellia sp. Bg11-12 | reverse complement strand
TTTGAACAATTGGTTGAGCGCTTAAATGTGCCCAGAAGCACAGCACATACGCCTTTATTCCAAGTGATGTTAACCACAAATACCGATTACGGGATAGAGAATCAAAGTCAGCAGTTCAGCCTGCCGGATGTCAGTCTCACCGCGGAATCAGCTAACTCAGTGGTGGCTAAATTTGATCTTAGTATTAATATTCAACTATCAGAACAAGAGCTGAATATGCAATGGAATTACGATAAGGCCTTATTTACAAAAGAGCATATCGAGCAAATAGCCGAGCACCTAAATACGCTTTTAGCTGCCCTTGGTAGTGATGATGTTACAGAAAAGCTTAAAATTAGCGACTTTTCTATGTTATCGCCAACGGAAACTAAGCACTTACTGTTTGAGTTAAATAACCGCGCTCACACTAACCAAAGCAAAAACTGCATACACCAAGCATTTGCAGAACAAGCCATAAAAAATCCTAAGGCAATTGCCTTAGTCTGCGCTCAGCAAGAACTCACTTATGGGCAATTAAATAGTCAAGCAAACAAGTTAGCGCATTATTTAATACAATCACATCGGGTTAAGCCAAACGATCTAATTGGTTTATGTGTAGATCGCTCTCTCGACATGGTTATTGGCATCCTCGCCATTCTCAAGGCCGGGGCGGCATATGTAGCTTTAGACCCTGATTATCCTCAAGCACGTCTTGACTATATCCTTGAAGATACAGGGCTCCAGACAGTACTCACTCAAAAAGCCTTGCGTCACAATAGCAATATTACACATCGAGCCATGATAGAAATTGACGGCAGTGACTATGTTCAGTATGCCAGTACAAACCCAAAAATTGATATGCCCGTCAATGCTGACGAAAGACTCGCATATATCATTTACACATCAGGCACCACAGGCAAACCTAAAGGGGTATGTCAAACACATGGCACGCTGATCTCTTTTAGCGCTGAATTTGCTGAGCAACTGCAACTACTCGCTATCGAGCAGCATTCACCTTGGCTTTGGGGATCATCTTATGCTTTTGATGCCTCACTAAAAGGCTTGGTTTGCTTAGCTCTGGGTAAACCTGTGGTAGTGGCATCTCCACAAGAATACCGGCAACCAGAAAAGCTAGTGAATTTAATTATAAAGCATAAAATTCAAGTGTTTAATGCAATGCCACAGCTATTGAGTTTGGTGGTAGATGAACTGGAAACACATCAAATCCACCTAATATCTAGTGGTGACAGTATCTCAGCCTACATATTAGAAAAACTGCTTAATTACTGCCGTTCATCAAATAAAAAGTTGATAAACGCCTATGGGCCAACAGAAACAGGCATTAATAGCGCCTTCGCCCTCATCAACGATATCGAGGTGATCGGTAAACCAACTTTTAACACCACACTACTAGTGCTCAACGACCATGGTCAACTGCTGCCAAAAGGCGTGGTTGGTGAGTTATATATAGGTGGCGACGGGCTTGCCCTCGGCTATCTGAATGCACCAGAACTGACCAAAAAACAATTTATAGCAAACCCCTATTACCAGCCAACAGATTCAGGCAGCAGCAAGCGACTATATAAATCGGGTGATCTGGTACGTTATTTACAAGATGGCAACTTAGAGTTCATTGGTCGCGTTGACAATCAAGTCAAAATTCGTGGTTTTCGTATCGAACTGGGGGAAATTGAAAGCCAGTTATCTGCACTAGAACAAATACAAACCGCTATCGTTCTAGCCAAAGACTTAGGCGCTGGCGACAAGAGTCTAATAGCATACGTACAAAGCGATAAGATTATACCAGACCAAGACAAATTTACTGCTGAAGTAAAAGCACAATTATTGTCGAGCCTACCTGCTTATATGATGCCTAGCTCGTTTGTCGTGCTATCCAAAATCCCGCTGACACCTAATGGAAAAATAGATAAAAAAGCTCTGCCCGAGCCTGAAATAGTTTCTTTACAGGGGCAATATATTGCCCCACAAACTGTCTTTGAAGCTGAATTACAAACCTTATGGTCCAG
>NZ_JACGUZ010000019.1:0-1019 GCF_014076955.1 Colwellia sp. Bg11-12 | reverse complement strand
CAAATGTTATTGCTGGACTCTCGACAATGATTCGCGACATTTACAAATCGTTTAGCGAAAACCCACGAAACAGAATTACCACCAAACCAATAATATAAATGCATAAGATGGTTAACTATTAAAACCGAAAAGTGGTGCTACCTAACGCCCCATTAAGAGGCAAATAATTATTGGCTAAAATAAGCGACGAAGGAGCAAATAGCCAACTGTTATTTGTCCTGCTTGAATGGCTTGTTATAAGGTTTTGCACCTAGCCAAAAATGGTTTTTCACCAAACACCTTGAAAGTGTGATGTGGCATAAGTAATGTTGGCGTTTTGTTATTAATAGATATATGAAAAACAAAACCACATTCTTTTCCGTTGTCTACCCCAAATTTAAATCCATCTTTAGTTTGGCTACCTAAGAATGTAACATTACTAAATTCAAGTGGTGAACTACAAGATTTTTCTAATGGCCAGGTATCACTAAGATTTAATTTTTCAATCTTAATTTTAAATTTGTCATTATTTTGAATTAGCTCAATATCAGCGGAAAAACCTCTATCATTCGGGTAATCCGGATGAGCTAGACATTCAACTTTTTTCGCAGAAATGTTAAAGCTAATTAAAACTAAAGCGACGGAAATTAATAACCTATGCATAGAACCTTATAACGCCCTACTAAGCGGCTAAAAATAGTTGGCTATAATTTGCGAGGGACGAGCACAGCCAACTGTTTGTGTCCGTCTTGAGTTGCTTGTTAGGTGAACAGCTTCGTAAATACAATAACTTAAACCAAACTTTAACAATAATATAACATTCGCCACTTAATAAACACAACTGCTAGATTTTGAGCCACAACACCAAACAATGAAAAGCCAATTCGCAAGGACATTTTGTCTTTGGTAATGCCTGAAGACTATATTGGCGTAAATGACGTAGAGCTTGGCGAAACACTCCAAAACCATATTTAGAAAGTACAAACGCCTACTTAAATTGGCAAATGCTTTAAACAATAAAACGAAGTGGCGATTACACC
>NZ_JACGUZ010000018.1:0-2804 GCF_014076955.1 Colwellia sp. Bg11-12 | reverse complement strand
TATTGGCGTAAATGACGTAGGGCTTGGCGAAACACTCCAAAACCATATTTAGAAAATACAAACGCTAGATTAAATTGGCAAATACTTTAAACAATTAAAACGAAGTGGCGATTACACCTAACGCCCTAATAAGGGGCTTTTAATGGTTGGCTAAAATTGTGAACGAAGTGAAACTAGCCAACTGTTAAAAGACCCACTTGATTTGCTTGTTATATGTAAATAAAGAGAGAAAAAAACAAAATAACTGTTCCACATGTTCCAAAATATGTGAGGGTACATGGAAGCCTATATTTCTCAGCGAACTGAATAGATAAGGAATCATCTACTTCACGATATTCTCTATTCATCAGGTATTTATTTAGTGGCCAAGCGCTAATCATATTGAAGTTTTCATTCAATGTGGGCTCTCCTGCATGCTTCCAAAGTAAAGGATAACGTTGTTTACAGCCTCTAATAAAAAGCCATGAAGTAAAAACATTCAGTATAAACAAAAATAAGAAAAGCCAAAACGCATCCAAAGGTTCTGTAACCACCATACTATCCTTTACATATAACGCCACGTTAAGCGGTAAAAAATTGTTGGCTAAAATTGTGAACGGAGTGAAACAGCCAACTGTTTTTTGTCCGTTTGAACGCCTTGTTATAAGGTTGGTTTCCAAGCCCATTTTTTGTATTTTACGACAAACTCTTTGGCTTCAGATAATGTATCAGGGTAAGGAACACTATCATAGCTATTTGAATCAGTTAGTATTTTTTGAAACACAAAACCATGCTCTGCGAGAAACTTAACCTTTTTCCATTGGGCAACATCCGATTTTTTAGGTGATTTAAAATGCCTACCTAAGTTTACCGTTGTACTTTTACAAATAGGACATTCCATAGTCTTAGGGTAATCACATGGGGGGACGTTGAAATGACGCATGTTAGAAGTTTTACAGTTAAAGCATGCAAAAGACATTGAGTACTCGGGACCTTGAACTTTTACAACTGGTTCAGGCAAATCTCTGTAACCAGCCTTTCTTCGGAGTTCCATTCGAGTTTGCTTATCCATGCCTGATTGAACCTTATAACGCCCATATTAAGCGGCAAATAATAGTTGGCTAAAATAGTGAGGAACGAACGACAGCCAACTGTTATTTGTCCGTTTGAATTGCTTGTTAGGTGAAGTTTATATGTAAATACAAAACCTTAAAGCAAACACTAAAAGTTAATATTACATTCGCCACTTAATAAACACAACTGCTAGATTTTGAGCCACAACACCAAACAATGAAAAGCCAATTCGCAAGGACATTTTGTCTTTGGTAATGCCCGAAGACTATATTGGCGTAAATGACGTAGGGCTTGGCGAAACACTCCAAAACCATATTAAGAAAATACAAACGATAGATTAAAGTGGCAAATGCTTTAAACAATTAAAATGAAGTGGCGACTACACCTAACGCCCCATTAAGAGGCTTTTAATTGTTGGTTAAAATGTGAAGCGAAGCGGAACCTAACCAACTGTTAAAAGTCCTGCTTGAATGGCTTGTTATATTGCGATTACCACTTAACTAGAATAACACCGTTAAAAGACAAGCTACAATGATTGCCAAATAAATAAACTGCCTACCAGTGCTAGAGTTTTTCTCAATTTGCTCTGAGTGCGGAATGTGGATATCCCGAATTATTTGCTCCTTATTCTTACCAACGCAATGAGGGCAAACAGAATAAGATGTTTTATATGTCAAACCGCACTTATTGCAATTGGTAGTCGGCTCCCTACTATAATCTGTAATCATAATTTTTTAGCAATATAACGCCCCATTAAGAGGCAAATAATAGTTGGCTAAAATAAGCGACGAAGGAGCAAATAGCCATCTGTTATTTGTCCTGCTTGAATGGCTTGTTATAAGTATTATTCACCAGCCTTTCTAAGCGTATCCTCAATTGAAACCATTGAGGCTAAAAAACCTGCGATACCAAGAATAATAATACTTAAGATAAACGTAAAAACATGATCTGAGCTATTTTCTATAGGCCCATCATAATTTGTAAAAGAATATCCCGAAAGCTCAACTACAGAAGAAGTAACGGGAGCAGAAACAAAAAAACTAATAACGAATAACAATATTGATCGCGCCATTAAAATATATCCAAGCATGGCGATAAACCTTGCTACAAACAATAATGACTTTAAGTTTTCAGATTTTACTTTTTGATAAGGATAGAATTTCATAATGCCCAAATTTTTTATACTTATAACGCCCTCGTTAAGGGGCAAAATTTAGTTGGCTAAAATGTTGAGGAACGAAAACAGCCAACTGTATTTTGTCCTGCTTTAACAGCTTGTTATAACTAAACTGACTTTGCAAGTGCTATATATTTACCTTCATCATCTTCGGCAAGTTCACCACTTTTGATTGTGTCAGCAAGCCTTGAAACAGCATCAGAGTTTTCTAGCTTAGACAATTGCACATATATCAATTCGATTAGCCTTTTTCGCTCGGCAGAAACTTGAGCGCTATTGTGACTCCTCCAGTGCATTCCTTTGTCATTGAAGATGGCAAGCTCTTTAACAAGACTTACCAACCTACGTTTAGCGAAATATTTGTCGAACATGCCTTTAGTTATAACGCCCATATTAAGCGGCAAAAATTAGTTGGCTAAAATGTTGAACGAAGTGAAAACAGCCAACTTTTTTTTGTCCGTTTGAATTGCTTGTTAGGTTAAATTTATTATAAAACCAGTTAGTTAAAGCAAACTTCGAAACTTAATATAACCGTACCACGGCTAAATACCAAACCATTATTTTGAGCCATTAC
>NZ_JACGUZ010000017.1:0-247 GCF_014076955.1 Colwellia sp. Bg11-12 | reverse complement strand
TAAAAAGTTAATATAACATTCGCCACTTTATAAACACAACTGCTAGATTTTGAGCCACAACACCAAACAATGAAAAGCTAATTCGCGAGGACATTTTGTCTTTAATAATGCCCGAAGACTATATTGGCGTAAATGACGTAGAGCTTGGCGAAACACTCCAAAACCATATTTAGAAAACACAAACGCTAGATTAAATTGGCAAATGCTTTAAACAATTAAAACGAAGTGGCGATTACACCTAACGCCC
>NZ_JACGUZ010000016.1:0-978 GCF_014076955.1 Colwellia sp. Bg11-12 | reverse complement strand
TGAATTAAAGTATGGTAAATAAAATACGTATAACAAGCCATTCAAGCAGGACAAATAACAGCTGGCTATTTGCTCCTTCGTCGCTTATTTTAGCCAACAATTATTTGCCTCTTAATGGGGCGTTAGCTACCTAGGAAAATATGGAGTTTGAATTTTCATTATTATGAATAAACATAAGTTATTTGAGCTTGCCTCTGCAGTATTATTTGGAGTATGTGTTTTAACTTCCGTAGTTTCAATACATCTTGAATTCTCTTCATTTGTAGTTCGTTTAAGTGTTATTTTTTCTATGTGGTGTTTTCTCTCAATGTCATGGCTTGGTCGTAAACGAATCCAGAAGCAAAAAATCACTAATGCCACATTGCAAAAGACTTTAGGAATATATAGTTACTTTTTCTTTTACTTCATGTTGGTTATCACTGTAGTATTTACTTTTAAGTTTCTGTTTATTCGGTAGCTAACAAGCCACTCAAGCAGGACAAATAACAGTTGGCTTTGTTCGCTTCGCTCTCTATTATAGCCAACTATCATTTGCCTCTTAGTGGGGCGTTATGTGTAAGTCATATCTTGCCGCAAATTTAAACAAGGAAGTAAACTGAGCATGTTAAATTCAATCCCAATAGAATGGTATGCATTCGGACCACTTATTTTATTCGCGAGTAATGGACTTATTCATTTATTGTTTGGTGTAGCTGTCTATTTTGATGCTCGTAGTCAAGATAAGTATCCGCCTACAGGTTCAATATTTGTAAAACCCATTATTTGGGGAATAGCTACATTAGTCGGTGGTGTTTTTGTAGCTGCTGTTTATTGGCTTATGCACCATTCAACTTTAAGAAAGGTGTAATTTACACATAACAAGCCATTCAAGCAGGACAAATAACAGCTGGCTATTTGCTCCTTCGTCGCTTATTTTAGCCAACTATTATTTGCCTCTTAATGGGGCGTTATGCGGCATTGCGAATTCGATTAAATGTA
>NZ_JACGUZ010000015.1:0-455 GCF_014076955.1 Colwellia sp. Bg11-12 | reverse complement strand
TCCCGATCGCAGGTTCGACTCCTGCCGCGCCCACCACATTTGCTGTAAAGCAGGAATAAACCAATCTTCGGATTGGTTTTTTTTCGGCTAAAATAAAGTAAAAACTTTATAGGATTAAAATGATGCTGGATAGACCGAGCAGACAAAAATGGCTACGAAGCTAACCTCTCCCGATCGCAGGTTCGACTCCTGCCGCGCCCACCACATTTGCTGTAAAGCAGGAATAAACCAATCTTCGGATTGGTTTTTTTTCGGCTAAAATAAAGTGAAAACTTTATAGGATTAAAATGATGCTGGATAGACCGAGCAGAAAGTAGGAGCTACGAAGCTAACCTCTCCCGATCGCAGGTTCGACTCCTGCCGCGCCCACCACATTTGCTGTAAAGCAGGAATAAACCAATCTTCGGATTGGTTTTTTTTCGGCTAAAATAAAGTAAAAACTTTATAGGATTAAA
>NZ_JACGUZ010000014.1:0-4193 GCF_014076955.1 Colwellia sp. Bg11-12 | reverse complement strand
AACTCAATCTATGTAGTTTTTTTTCTATGCGTTGAAGTTGCTCTATTTTTTGAAACTCAGCTATAGCTTTAACATCTTCCATTGAATTCAATTCCATCTGCGGACTCTCCTTTACGTATAACGCCCTATTAAGCGGCGAAAAATTGTTGGCTAAAATTGCGAGGAACGAAGCTAGCCAACTGTTTATCGTCCGTTTGAATAGCTTGTTATGTAATTGGTTATTATGAATTTTATACTAACAAATAATTCTAAAATTAAACAGATAAACGGAAGAAACAAAACACACCCACCGCCTAACATAAACCTAACTGTGAATTTTGAGCCACCAAATAAACGTAAAAAGCGTGACACAAATTTAGCTTTGCGACAAAACTCATTTTATAGCGAAAAACACCAAACTACAAAGCGAAAACTCAAGGCAAAAAACACTAAACCAACTTGAAACCACCAAACTTATTACAAGAATTTACCCTTAAAAGAAGGCGGTACATAACGCCACGTTAAGCGGCAAAAAATTGTTGGCTAAAATTGTGAACGGAGTGAAACAGCCAACTGTTTTTTGTCCGTTTGAACGCCTTGTTAGCTGTATTATGCCACCTGAACATAGCCAAATGGTAACAAAGCTAGCATTAAAATACATAAGCTACTGATAAAAATGAATATCCATTGAGCATCAGACGCTTTCGATTTTTCTCGCAATACAAAATTGGCAACCTTAGAGTTTTTATAAATTAACGCTATGCTGCCTAAAATAAAGAGCAAATATAAACCAGCCAATACATCTATAAAGAGTTCGCCTGTAATACCACGTACTAAATTAATAATTAGGCTGAAACCAACAAGAAATATTAAAGCCTTTTTTAAAAATTCCATTCTAAAGTGATACCAAAAAACATCACCGCCGCATATCCAATAAATCTTGGATTTCCTCAATGGATACTTCGACTCAGACACAAATATTTCCTTATACAGCTAACGACCATATTAAGCGGCAAATAATAGTTGGCTAAAAATAGAGAGCGAAGCGAACAAAGCCAACTGTTATTTGTCCGTTTGAATTGCTTGTTAGGTGAAGTTTATTTGTAAATACAAAACCTTAAAGCAAACACTGAAAGTTAATGTTACATTCGCCACTTTATAAACACAACAGCTAGATTTTGAGCCACAACACCAAACAATGAAAAGCCAATTCGCAAGGACATTTTGTCTTTGGTAATGCCCGAAGACTATATTGGCATAAATGACGTAGGACTTGGCGAAACACTCCAAAACCATATTTAGAAAATACAAACGCTAGATTAAATTGGCAAATACTTTAAACAATTAAAACGAAGTGGCGATTACACCTAACGCCTTGCTAAGCGGCTAAGTACAATTTGCTAAAATGCGCGGAGCGCGAGCAGACTGTACGTGTCCGTTTGAGCAACTTGTTATGTAAATTATTTACCATACCTGCGAATAACAGATACCTTGCCATTTTCTAACTCGATAACATCTAGTACAACTTTGCTATAACTGAATTCTGAGCCGTCTGAACGTAGACCTTTAGCAGAGTAGCTATGCTTAAATGCAATTGAGTTGTAACCAACAATATACTCTATTAATTTTGAATCATAACCAGTATGAACTCCCAAATATCGAGTCATCCCTTTACGCATCATTTCTTTCCCGTCAGGTTCTCTAGAATCATCGGGAGCATTAGGGAAATGTTGATTACCAACATCATCAGTTAAGAATGATAAGTAATGCTCTAAATCTTCTTTAGAAGCATTAGGTTGTTGAGTTTTTACCTTTGCTTCATAGTATTCTTGAAAAAATTTATCGTAATCAACTATATTTTCATTGGCTAATACATTTGTTGAAAGACAAGTAATTAAAACAGCTACGATTGATATAAATTTATTCATTTGTGCTCCTTAGTATGAGATTCACATAACGCCCATATTAAGCGGCTAAAAATTGTTGGCTAAAATGTTGAACGAAGTGAAAACAGCCAACTGTTTTTTGTCCGTTTGAATGCCTTGTTAGGTGAATATTACGATTAACAACTTTAATCGCAACCACCAGAGTCACCAAAATCTCTTGAGAAAAAGTCAGCTCCACCACCAGATGAATTTCCTGAAATATTTGTTTTCTTTTTCAAGGACTCGCTTAGCTGATTATCTAAGTTATCTACTTCATTTTCTGAGAACAATAATTCTTTTGGCAGAGCTTCACCGCAAAACTCACATTTATTAACTCTGCGGTTATAAATTGGCCTTTCACAACTTGGGCATACAAATTTCACAGATTGGGACTCCATTCACCTAACGCCCATATTAAGCGGCAAAAATTGTTGGCTAAAATGTTGAACGAAGTGAAAACAGCCAACTGTTTTTTGTCCGTTTGAATTGC
Organism: Colwellia sp. Bg11-12; assembly: GCF_014076955.1. NCBI lineage: Bacteria > Pseudomonadati > Pseudomonadota > Gammaproteobacteria > Alteromonadales > Colwelliaceae > Colwellia > Colwellia sp. Bg11-12. The sequence continues at coordinate 1,799 of NZ_JACGUZ010000014.1, read as the reverse complement.
TTGTTAGGTTAAATTTATTATAGAACCAAATAGTTAAAGCAAACTTTGAAAGTTAATATAACCGCACCACGGCTAAATGCCAAACCATTATTTTGAGCCATGACATAAAAGTATTTTTAGCGCACAACACAAATGTTATTGCTGGACTCTCGACAATGATTCGCGACATTTATAAAACGTTTAGGCGAAAACCCACGAAACAGAATTACCACCAAACTAATAATATAAACACATAAGTTGGTTAACAATAAAAACCGAAAAGTGGTGCCACCTAACGTTTTGCTAAGCGGCTAAGTACAATTTGCTATAATGCGCGAAGCGCGAGCAAACTGTACGTGTCCGTTTGAGCAACTTGTTAGAGCGCTACTAATTCAGCTAATTTTGCTGCAATATTCTTTATCGGATCTTCTGCGGTGTCTAAGCCACTTCGAGATCCAAGTAATGGACTAGCATCGCGAAGATCATCATATGTTGTATCGTGTACAATAGGAACGAGAAGGTCTGTCGCTAGAAGTGCAGAAAGCTCTTTGTCGGCAACACCTTCTCCTGCAATACGATTTAAAAACGATGGAGTAACCAAAACGATACCGATTCGTGATTTTACCAACCCTTTATCGATCTCACGGAGTAAGTTGGAGCCGAGGAGAACGTCCTTCTCACTGAACCAAACAGAAACTCCGAGAGACTCGAGAAGATCGTGTAACTCTTTGGCAACCCCCTTTCGGTCATCCCACGCGTGACACAGAAATATGTCTCGTAAATCAGGTTTAGAAGCTCGTCTCTCTACGTTTGCGCGAACTGGCGTGAGTGTTCGCACATCAGTAGGATTGTACGCCACAGACGATCCCGCTTTTGACCAACGTGGTCTAGCACTACTAGAACCACCGCTACTTCCAGAGCCGCTGGGGCGACTCCCACCTGAGGAGTATGACGAAGGTGAATATGATGATGGAGATGAATATCCACCATAGCTACGACCACGACTACTACATGCAGGGCATGCCGCTGCTCCACTCGCTGTACGATGTCCATTACTTGGTGCTGTGCATCTTGCCATCTTTTTATTATCCTTTTTTGTAATGTTCTTTAGATTAAGTTAAAAGTCTTACTGTATCAAAACTTGAAATTTAGCGACGAAATGTGCAGTTCATCCTAGCGCTCTAACGCCCAATTAACGGGCAAAATATTGTTGGCTAAAATTAGTGAACGTAGTGAACAAAAAGCCAACTGTATTTTGTCCTTGTTGAATTGCTTGTTATAAGTAAATTTAGATAAACTGCTTTAACCGTTATCTATGAGACTTTTAATTTCAGCCCTTAAACGTATTAAAGAATCTAAATGGTTACTTGAGGATTTTTTACCCATTTCTTCAGCCTGCCTAGAGTGAGAAAATTTAACAATATTTAATGCCATATCTATTTTTTCAATTAAAGCAAAAGCATCATCTGGTATTGGATTAATCCATTGTAGTGAAGATGATAAATCCTCTGTTCCACTTTTAGATAATGACTTGATTAGTTCATCAGAATGCATAAGTTACCTTTACTTATAACGCCCTACTAAGCGGCTAAAAATAGTTGGCTATAATTTGCGAGGGACGAGCACAGCCAACTGTTTGTGTCCGTCTTGAGTTGCTTGTTAGGTGAACAGCTTTGTAAATACAATAACTTAAATCAAACTTTAACAATAATATAACATTCGCCACTTAATAAACACAACTGCTAGATTTTGAGCCACAACACCAAACAGTGAAAAGCCAATTCGCAAGGACATTTTGTTTTTAGGTAATGCCCGAAGAC
>NZ_JACGUZ010000013.1:0-2553 GCF_014076955.1 Colwellia sp. Bg11-12 | reverse complement strand
GATGGTAGTGTGGGAGTTCCCATGTGAGAGTAGGACATTGCTAGGCGCCTATTAAGAGAAGCCCGATTCGTAAGAATCGGGCTTTTTGCTTTCTGGGATTTAAAAACACAAAAATCACCGAAATTGCGTACAAGATTACAGGTACGCCGCTGGTCGTGTGGCTTATGCTGAGTAAAGCTGATGTGAATGTAAGATATTTTTCACTTATATTTAGCGAATATCAATCCGAAAGCGTTTGGCTTTTTGCTTTCAGGATTCAAAAATCATATTAAACTCTACATTATTAAATTATTTTTTTAATATTGGAGCTCATAACTTCCGTTATCAATATTCGTATGAATGATCACTTTAGTCAAAGGTCTTAGTTACAACCCAAGTTCAACCTCTGAAATTTATAATTAATCGATACTATTGATTGTAGTGGTGAATTCTATGTTGGACAGTAGTGAACCTATAAAAATTTTAAAATAGAACAGTTGTTTGCAAAATTACTTTTTATAATATTTTAAAATCAGTGAGATAGATAATAATATGATGAAAGAGTAAGTTAAATAACAATAATATTAATGGACAAATATGGTGCTTTGAATACTTTAGTCACCATTGGCTAACCTGTTTATGGGATCGCTATTATGACCTTGAACTCATTGAGTTTTATATAAGCCTAACATAACAAAAAATATTGATTTTGTTATTTAAGAACATTAGAGGAAGCGTAATGACAAAAAAAGCTATAGTGATAGGAGCTACGGGGTTAGTTGGACGCGCGATAGTTCAACAATTGGTTAATACTGATTATATCGGTAAAGTTATTACACTAACACGTAGATCTTCTCCGCATTCATCTACAAAAGTTCTTAATCAAGTCGTCGACTTCGATCAATTGGATAACTACCTATCTCTTTTTGATGGCGATTTTTTATTCTCATGCCTTGGTACAACTGTTAAGCAAGCTGGTTCAATCAATGGTCAACGTAAAGTTGATCTTGAATACCAGTTCAAAGCAGCAGAGTTGGCAGCAAAGAACGGCGTAAGTCACTATTTACTCGTCTCATCTACTGGAGCTAATGGGCAAAGTAATAATTCGTATCTAAAAATGAAAGGTGAATTGGAACATAGAGTCAGTCAATTGATATTTAAACGGATTAGTATATTTCAACCTTCACTCTTACTTGGTGAGCGAACTCAAATTCGCTTAGGTGAAAAAATGGGTTGTTGGATAATGCCTATTATATGCATTATTCCCTTTCTACGTCGTTTTCGTCCGATAACCGGCGAGCAAGTTGCAGCAAAAATGGTATCTATAAGTCAGAGAGAAGGGGCGTCAAGAGAGTTTTATCGTCTTGACGAGATTTTTATTAAGTGATTAAAAACAAACTGGATAGTTATACTGACTATTCCTGATAATACGATATTAAAATAACCTTGTGCTGATGAGTTTTAAGTTAAGTGAGGCAATAATGAGTAACCGTATGATTTATTGATAATGTACCTTCTATTGTTAATTACTCCACTCTAATAACAAATGTCTGTTTCATTAACATCATTATTGAACTAGGTAAACAAGTATAGATTAAGTAAAAGGTTAAATAATCTAACATCATGATCTTAAAATATAGATCCACCTAATTAATAAAGGACTAAGCAAAAGTGTTAGAACATTAACGGCTAAAAATAATATAGACTATTTACCTATAGAGACGGTAAGGCCGCCAACCATACTTATATGGTCAATAACTTTTACTACGTTATCATAATTTGTGTTCACGTGTGGAATGACGACAGCAGCAGCGACTTGATTAGTGGCAAGATAGTTTTCAATATTTGCTGGTAGACGTTCAATATCTGTAATTCTGCCATTTAAAGATACAAGCCCATTTTCATTTATCCTAATCAATAACATTGGATTATTATTTTGATTAGGGTTACCACCATCAGGTTTATTGACTAAGAATCCTTCTTCCTTAACAAATGAGGTTGTCACAATAAAAAATATCAAAAGGATAAATACAATATCAAGCATGGGCGTCATATCCGCTTCAGCTTTTTGATCTTCATAAAGTCTACTCTTTCTCATCCTGGTGCCTTAAAATTATTAGTTATATACTACGATTTAATTCGTATAGTGTTTTACTTACTCTAGTGCAAATTATTTATTAAGCAATATTTATACGAATTCATTCGTAAACAAGTAAAATTTAAATTATTAAATAAACTTTATAATAAGTAATATAGGTAAATTTGATACACTGGCAAGGACTAACAGATAATCTATATACCAGCGTAAAGTGAAGATAGTACAAGATTTATAATGACTATATGTAACACTTAAATAGTTATTATTAGATATTCGTTTTAATATCCTACGTTTTGTCTTCTTTTTATGCAAACAAACAAAAATATGAAAATAGTGCTTGATCCTTTTTGTAAAATGTCTAGAATGCGCTCCAGTTCCAAGGGGTTCAGTTAAAACGAACCACGAAAGAGCTGTTTTGATAAGTTATCTACATCGCTTTAGGGCAAAGTCGTTAACTTAACGTTTTAAAAGTAAGT
>NZ_JACGUZ010000012.1:0-1931 GCF_014076955.1 Colwellia sp. Bg11-12 | reverse complement strand
TAGCTAACTTTTATTTTGACCCTAAAAACACTTTAGAAGGGTCAACAAGAAACCGCTTGCCAAGTGCTTCACGCCCTAACAACATTAAGTAACTCATGTCAGAGCGATCGGTTAAGGTTATTTCAATCGACCAATTCTCTTCGCCTAATACAATAGGCGTTTCAATAACATAACGCTGCTCAGACGTACCATTAGACGATTTAACTTTACGCATATCGCTAATGGGGGCAGTACATTGCATCATAGTATCAACGTTATGCACATCAGGGTGAAGATCAAAGGTCACACAATGCACGCCATCAACAATTGATTTTTTGATATTATCTACATGTAACGAAGAAGTTTTTGCCCCCGTATCTACCCGTACTTGTAAATCGTCAATCGCCAACTCAGGTAAACCGATTGACTCTAAACGCCCGATAATGACTTTACTCGCCTTTTTCATACACGCTCCTAAGTGTCGTCGTTTTCAGGGAAAAATTGCTCTTGTACATTTTCGATATGCTCAGCAATTTCTTCATCATCTTCGCTGAAATATGCCACATGAAACATCGCTTCACCTTCTTGTACCAACGGGATATTTTGTTTACCAATTAAAATACCTGAGCGTGTCGCTTTCACCGAGTCAAATATCGCCCCATACGGGCTACCGATTTCCGCCATCACTTGCCCTTTCGTTATTTGGTCACCCAAGTTAACAATATTATGGACAATACCGCTCGCATTCGCCCGTACCCATTGACTGCCATTGGCAATAAAGGGCGCCAGCTTTTTCTTCTTGCTACGGACCACTTTTCTGGTCATGCCTAAATGCTGTAAGACATTTAAAATACCTTTCATGCCCGCTCGAATTGAAAACTCATCAAAACGCAGTGCTTCACCCGCTTCATACAATAATATTTTCGTGTTGTTTTTAACCGCAGATTCTCTTAACGAGCCATCCACCAAAGTGGAATTCAACACCACCGGTACACCAAACACTTCCGCTAACGCTTTTGTGTCGGTATCAGACATATCCGCTCTAATTTGTGGGAGGTTTGAGCGGTGAATTGCCCCCGTGTGTAAATCAATACCGTAATCACAATGCTTGACAATTTCATTAAGAAAAATATGCGCAACTCGTCCTGCTAAAGAGCCTTTAGCAGAGCCTGGAAAACAACGGTTTAAATCACGGCGGTCAGGCATATAACGGCTTTGATTCACCACGCCATACACATTAACCATCGGCACAGCAATCAGTGTACCTCGGGTGATTTTCAGTTTCTTTTCGTGAATTAAGCGGCGAATGATTTCTATGCCGTTTAATTCGTCGCCATGTACCGCCGCGCTAATAAAAATAGTCGGTCCTGGCTTTTTAGCGCGAATGATATGAACCGGTAATGAAACATCGGCATCGGTATATAACTTAGCCACAGGTAAGTCTATTTTGCGCTGCTCACCGGGTAATATGTCGAACTCGCCAATACGTAATATGTCCATAAAACTCTCTTTAATTACCCGTTACCACGTGTTTTCGTGCTGTTTGGTTTGGCATTTTTTTCTAAAAACTCAAATACCATGCCGGCTACATTTTTACCTGTCGCTTTTTCAATGCCTTCTAAACCAGGCGATGAGTTAACTTCCATCACCATAGGGCCATTTTGCGAGCGTAATAAATCAACACCACACATGTTAAGCCCCATCGCTTTTGCGGCACTAACGGCGGTTTCTCGCTCCGCTTTTGATAACTTAACCACTTCAGCAGAGCCGCCACGGTGTAAGTTAGAGCGAAATTCACCTTCTGCGCCTTGGCGTTTCATCGCCGCCACCACTTTGCCGCCAATCACTAAACAACGAATGTCTGCACCGCCCGCTTCTTTAATAAACTCTTGAACCAAAATGTTTGCATTTAAGCCCATGAACGCTTCAATAATCGCTTCTGCTGATTTAGC
>NZ_JACGUZ010000011.1:0-580 GCF_014076955.1 Colwellia sp. Bg11-12 | reverse complement strand
GTTATAAGTCGCTGGAGAATTATGGCTCGTCGAAAGGAGTTAGGCAGTATCGCTAGCGGTATTATCGGTTCATTCAATAGTCGAAATAATGATATTGATGGTTATTGGGCTATAGGTAAACTTTACAATCTTGTAGTTCAACATGAAATAAAGGCTGTCTTTGTCGACTTGAGAACTAAAGAGATAACTCCACCTTCAAACAACTTTGATTTGATGATTACCAATTATCACAATATGCTCAATCGATTGTTGGTAAAACATAATATCCCATCGGAATGGGTTATTTCGGTAAAAATCTCTGTAGTATTTGAAGCAGAGTACGAAAACAAGCATCACTATTGGCGAAGTGCATTAGGTAACCCTTGCAATCTTAAGTGTGATATTTTGGATGACAATGGCCGCCATCATGTAACATATGCTTATAACAACTGCATGCCTCACGATCCGAGTAAGGAAAGTCAAAGCTGCAGAGTAGGCAACTTATAACAAGCCATTCAAGCAGGACTTTTAACAGTTGGCTAGGTTCCGCTACGCTACACATTTTAGCCAACAATTAAAAGCCTCTTAATGGGGCGTTATA
>NZ_JACGUZ010000010.1:0-392 GCF_014076955.1 Colwellia sp. Bg11-12 | reverse complement strand
TTGCGCGGAGGTATTCGGTTTGACTAAACGAATAAGCTTATGGATAAGCCAAACAATAATTTCATAAATTATTGTAAAGAAAAGGATGCTTCCAAGGTGCCGCAGTCGACTTTAGTCCTGAACACTGGGTGTTTTCTAGTATTGCGCGGAGGTATTCGGTTTGACTAAACGAATAAGCTTATGGATAAGCCAAACAATAATTTCATAAATTATTGTAAAGGAAAGGATGCTTCCAAGGTGCCGCAGTCGACTTTAGTCCTGAACACCGGGTGTTTTCTAGTATTGCGCGGAGGTATTCGGTTTGACTAAACGAATAAGCTTATGGATAAGCCAAACAATAATTTCATAAATTATTGTAAAGAAAAGGATGCTTCCAAGGTGCCGCAGTCGAC
>NZ_JACGUZ010000009.1:0-1394 GCF_014076955.1 Colwellia sp. Bg11-12 | reverse complement strand
TACATTTAATCGAATTCGCAATGCCGCATAACGCCCCATTAAGAGGCAAATAATAGTTGGCTAAAATAAGCGACGAAGGAGCAAATAGCCAGCTGTTATTTGTCCTGCTTGAATGGCTTGTTATGAAGGTACTGGCTAAGACACCGTTAATAGTCAGTTGGACTTCCGTTTGCATAACCTTCAGAAAATCCAGTAATAAAATCTGGAACTCCAAAACTAACAATTAAGCAGATTGATGCAAGCAACATTAAGTTTCGATTATTCTTTTTATAGCCGAGGCTTATAAGTAAAACAAATAGTAACAAACCTAAAACTTCTAATATAAACATGTAAATTCCTTTTATTAACAATAGTAGTAATCAAATAAACTTTATATTATTCGACCTTCATAACGCCCCACTAAGAGGCAAATGATAGTTGGTTATAATAGAGAGCGAAGCGAACAAAACCAACTGTTATTTGTCCTGCTTGAGTGGCTTGTTAGGTTTCGAGCACGCCAATGTTAGAGCTATTATTCCCAAAGGCCAATTGAACCAACCAAACATAACTAGAAAAGGGCTATCATCCCAACTTGCTAAATCAAATAGATTACTAGAAGGAACCATAATTGATAGTTCAAATGCCGCTGTGACAATTACAGACACTATAAATACAATAACAAGCAAAAAAGGCGGATCGTATTTAAGATATACTTGTTTATTAATGAACAAAGCTGCATTTATTCCAGCAAATGTACAAACAAGCCATATAACTTCCAATGTCACTATTAATGTCCACCCGTCTTGTTGGTAAATTACCCACCCAAGATATGAAACTAAAACAGCTAAAAATATAAATACTCGATGTTGCAAATTAGAAACCTAACGCCCATATTAAGCGGCTAAAAACGGTTGGCTATAATAGCGAGGAACGACGCTAGCCGACTGTTTGTGTCCGTCTTGAATTGCTTGTTAGACGGTAAAATGTTCCCAGACCGCACCAAGCGCTCTACGTTTAACTTGCTGGTTCAGCACAGGAAACCGCAAAAACTCGCCCCAAACTCTACAAGATAACCTCGCCAAGGGCAATGTAAAAAGCTCAGTGCTCAACTGCAAGAAAAACACTTACGTTGAGCACTGAGCTTTTTACATTGTTAGATAAGCGTAGTCGACGTCAAGTTTTTGGTTAGATTAAATTGTGCCGACCAACCGTTGCTTATGCTGGAGAAAACAGGCAAGTTTCCGCCTTTCATACAACGACTCGCTCAAAAAGCACGACCCTTTCTTACCGTATAACGCCCCATTAAGAGGCTTTTAATTGTTGGCTAAAATGTGTAGCGTAGCGGAACCTAGCCAACTGTTAAAAGTCCTGCTTGAATGGCTTGTTATAAGTTGCCTACTCTGCAGCTTTGACTT
>NZ_JACGUZ010000008.1:0-1149 GCF_014076955.1 Colwellia sp. Bg11-12 | reverse complement strand
TAACTGGTTTTATAATAAATTTAACCTAACAAGCAATTCAAACGGACAAAAAACAGTTGGCTGTTTTCACTTCGTTCAACATTTTAGCCAACTAATTTTTGCCGCTTAATATGGGCGTTATGTTGCTAGGAGAGTTATGAGTATTACTCAGAAGTGGAAGCTAGTATCAGAAGAGTTACTAGCGGCTTATAAACTTTTACCGGCAGGAATCATAGAATCTGACTTTGGTTACAGCGAAGAGGATTTTTTACAATACTTATCAGTAAATGAACTTCGTCTAGCTATGGAAGAATTAGATGGTGTAATGGAAAACAACACCAGTCCAGGAGCTTTGTTTTGGGGGCACATGATTAAAGCAGCAAACCTAATGAATCGCCCTGAACATGCTACAAAATATGGGCAGTTTAAAGTCGCAACATAACAAGAATTTCAAGCAGGACAAAATACAGTTGGCTTTTTGTTCACTCCGTTCACCTATTTTAGCCAACTATATTTTGCCTCTTAAATGGGCGTTAGGTGTTTATGAAATTAGTCCACACTTGTAGTTCTCATTCATTATTAAGTATATTGAAATCGAAACGCTTTGTTCCTAAATATGATTCGCCATTGGCTGGTGACTCCGGTATTAACTGTTTTATCGCAGATAGGAAGTATAATACGTCACAATGTTTCGGTGGTGCGGGAGCTTTTTTATATTTTGATTGGCAAAGTACTGTTACAGAAGTAAGTATAGACGCCCCTTTTCCATTAACTCCTGATGTTTTACATAATCAAGAATCTTGGAGAGCAGTAATTCCTAGAGGTACTAAATCATCTTTAATTAAAGTAGTTGATTTTGAAATAAAGGATAATGAATTGAATTTTTGGGATAATATTCAAATTAAGTATTTTAAATATAAATTAAAGAAAAACCCTATGTTTATCAACTTATAAAAACACCTAACAAGGCGTTCAAACGGACAAAAAACAGTTGGCTGTTTCACTTCGTTCACAATTTTAGCCAACAATTTTTGCCGCTTAACGTGGCGTTAGGTGTAATCGCCACTTCGTTTTAATTGTTTAAAGTATTTGCCAATTTAATCTAGCGTTTGTATTTTCTAAATATGGTTTTGGAGTGTTTCGCCAAGCCCTACGTCATTTACGCCAATA
>NZ_JACGUZ010000007.1:0-650 GCF_014076955.1 Colwellia sp. Bg11-12 | reverse complement strand
GTTTAAGTTATTGTATTTACAAAGCTGTTCACCTAACAAGCAACTCAAGACGGACACAAACAGTTGGCTGTGCTCGTACCTCGCAAATTATAGCCAACTATTTTTAGCCGCTTAGTAGGGCGTTATATGCAAGTGAATCTTGCAACGGAGATGCACTAAAATGTCTATAGTCCTAATGATTTTCCTAGTCTTAATAGTTTTATTTGTTGTACCTGCAATATTACAGTGGCTTTGGAATATCACAATTCCTGAGTTATTTGGCTCAAAAGAAATAAGGTATTGGCAGGCATTCCGCCTAATTATTATTTGTAAAATACTTTTTGTAGCGACAAGTGCAACGTTGCCAACTTAGAAGCTGCATATAACAAGCCATTCAAGCAGGACAAATAACAGTTGGCTATTTGCTCCTTCGTCGCTTATTTTAGCCAACCATTATTTGCCTCTTAATGGGGCGTTATGTTTACTAGAGAGTTCATCACATTTGAAGATTAAGCATTATGCTCAACCATTAAAAACAATTGCTAATTCAGCTTTTGATAATTGTGGCTGGGAAATTGTCGTTGCATTTGTTAGTGGTATATTCTGTTACGCAAGTTACAGCACAGGTTTCGGTATATTGTTTTTTCCTATGTTTGCTGTATTTTGTTTGA
>NZ_JACGUZ010000006.1:0-218 GCF_014076955.1 Colwellia sp. Bg11-12 | reverse complement strand
TTCAGCTTTTGATAATTGTGGCTGGGAAATTGTCGTTGCATTTGTTAGTGGTATATTCTGTTACGCAAGTTACAGCACAGGTTTCGGTATATTGTTTTTTCCTATGTTTGCTGTATTTTGTTTGACTGTTCTTAGTATGCTTTTAAATGTATTCTTTGCAATTAAAGAATGCCTAAGCGAGCGACAGTCTAAAAAGTAAACATAACAAGCCATTCAAG
>NZ_JACGUZ010000005.1:0-272 GCF_014076955.1 Colwellia sp. Bg11-12 | reverse complement strand
GATACTGAAATAAATTCAGCATGAATCCAAACCCCATCAGTATGAACTCAAGCTCCATCAGAATGAATTAAAACGCAATCAGTATGAAGCCAAACTCCGTCATCCTGAACTTGTTTCAGGATCTCTTTCTTAACAACTTAAAGAGCAGATACTGAAATAAATTCAGCATGAATCCAAACCCCATCAGTATGAACTCAAGCTCCATCAGAATGAATTAAAACGCAATCAGTATGAAGCCAAACTCCGTCATCCTGAACTTGTTTCAGGATCTC
>NZ_JACGUZ010000004.1:0-1062 GCF_014076955.1 Colwellia sp. Bg11-12 | reverse complement strand
TCCAGCAATAACATTTGTGTTGTGCGCTAAAACTACTTTTGTGTAATGGCTCAAAATAATGGTTTGGTATTTAGCCGTGGTGCGGTTATATTAAGTTTCGAAGTTTGCTTTAACTAACTGGTTTTTTAATAAATTTAACCTAACAAGCAATTCAAACGGACAAAAAACAGTTGGCTGCTTTCACTTCGTTCAACATTTTAGCCAACTAATTTTTGCCGCTTAATATGGGCGTTAGAGGTACAAGGATGCATCGGTTCATTTCTCTTTTTATAGTCTTACTATTAAGTGGCTGTGCTATTTCAGCGGCAATATACAAATCAGGTATTAAATTTGAAGGACTAAATGTTGTAAAAAATACGTTTGGTTATCATGTAAACCTAGATCTGAATAAGAATATAGACTTGAAAGCTGGTGGTTGTGATCAATATTCTCAACAAGGTATGATGGTTTCGCCTCTTATCCCTTTACCTCCTGTTATACCTGTAGATGATGGGGAGCCAAAATCAAATGTTAATGAGTTATTATCTTTTGTTATTACTTCATGGAAAGGATATGAGTTAAATACTTCAAGTAACTATTTATTATTATCACTTGATGGAGTATCAACAAAGGTAACTATAAGTAATATTTCGCGTAATGAACTAGCAAAAGATATCATTACTTATAAATATCAAACAAATATAAAGTGTGGTTCTATCAAAGACGCAACACTAGAAGTTAAAGGCTTTCAAGAGTCTAATCTCATTTATAAGTTAAAATATTACGAAGGTACGGAGTTCGAAGCAGGTTATTTGTCGGCGTAAAGTACCTCTAACAAGAACTTCAAACGGAACAAAAACAGTTGGTTAGGTTTCGCTTCGCTTCACATTTTAACCAACTATTTTTGTCCGCTTAAGTGGGCGTTAGGTGGCACCACTTTTCTGTTTTAATAGTTAAGCATCTTATGCATTTATATTATTGGTTTGGTGGTAATTCTGTTTCGTGGGTTTTCGCTAAACGATTTGTAAATGTCGCGAATCATTGTCGAGAGCCCAGCAATAACATTTGTGTTGTGCGCTAAAA
>NZ_JACGUZ010000003.1:0-494 GCF_014076955.1 Colwellia sp. Bg11-12 | reverse complement strand
AACGCCTACTTAAATTGGCAAATGCTTTAAACAATAAAACGAAGTGGCGATTACACCTAACGCCCATATTAAGCGGCAAATAATTGTTGGCTAAAATAGTGAGGAACGAACGACAGCCAACTGTTTTTTGTCCGTTTGAATTGCTTGTTAGGTGAAGTTTGTTTGTAAATACAAAACCTTAAAGCAAACACTAAAAGTTAATATTACATTCGCCACTTTATAAACACAACAGCTAGATTTTGAGCCACAACACCAAACAATGAAAAGCCAATTCGCAAGGACATTTTGTTTTTAAGTAATGCCCGAAGACTATATTGGCGTAAATGACGTAGAGCTTGGCGAAACACTCCAAAACCATATTAAGAAAACACAAACGCCTACTTAAATTGGCAAATGCTTTAAACAATAAAACGAAGTGGCGATTACACCTAACGCCCATATTAAGCGGCAAATAATTGTTGGCTAAAATAGTGAGGAACGAACGACAGCCAACT
>NZ_JACGUZ010000002.1:0-241 GCF_014076955.1 Colwellia sp. Bg11-12 | reverse complement strand
CGTCTTCAAGCAAGCAATTGTTTTAAGACATTCAGGTGAGATGGCTGAGTGGTCGAAAGCACTGGTCTTGAAAACCAGCAAGGGTTTATAGCCCTTCTAGAGTTCAAATCTCTATCTCACCGCCAAATTAAGAAAAACCCGTTAATCGAAAGATTAGCGGGTTTTTTGCATTTAGAAGTGGAAACATTACGTTAAAGATAAAAAGGGTTTATAGCACTAAACCTTCGAGTAGAGTTCAAAT
>NZ_JACGUZ010000001.1:0-339 GCF_014076955.1 Colwellia sp. Bg11-12 | reverse complement strand
ATCAGCTTTCCAGATTGTTAAAGAACTCATTCTTAACGCGCATTCGGTTAAAAACGTGGTTTAAAAAACCAAACTTAACGTGTTCATCAGAACAGTTTAAGTTTGGTCTTTTCTTTAATGAAGAATCGAGGTGGTGGAGCTATGCAGGATCGAACTGCAGACCTCCTGCGTGCAAGGCAGGCGCTCTCCCAGCTGAGCTATAGCCCCATCGGGATTCTTCTAATTTGTTATCATGTAATTTGTGTAGACACTCGTGAAACCGAAGTTTCCATTAAACTGTTTTTACTTCAAGATAAGGAGGTGATCCAACCCCAGGTTCCCCTAGGGTTACCTTGTTAC